>NZ_JASAUS010000044.1:0-63869 GCF_029953005.1 Bradyrhizobium sp. Mp27
CACGCCTCAAGCACCTTGCGATCTTTCCTCGAAAGGTGGACTTCTCTTGCTTCGGGTATCATCCCGACCTTGAATCACGACTCACGTTCCAAGAAAAGTGGGTACTAGGGCAGCTACGCGCGCTTCGCCGTCCGCAAAAATCCCCACGCCGCGATCGCCGCCATCAACAGCGAGATCAGCACGTTGTAGCCGGCGAGCGAGAGACCGAGGAAGCGCCACTGCACCTCGTCGCAGCGCACCACCTTCACGGTATCGAGCTTGGACAGCAGGTCGGCGGCATTGCCGAGATTGATGACGGGACCGGAGCAATCGGTCGGGCCCTTCCAGAACCCCCATTCGACGCCGGAGTGGTAGGTGCCGAGGCCGGCATTGGCGAGTGCCGCCAGCGCGAGGATCGCAAGGCCCGCGAGCAGCAGCGGCCGCGGCGCCCCGCTCCGCGCCGCAAGCGCCGTCAGCACACCGACCGGGATCGCGAGATAATAGGCGTAGCGCTGCTCCAGGCACAGCGGACAGGGCAGTATCTCCAGCACGAGCTGGAAGAACCAGGCGCCGGCGATGGTCGCAGCGGCAATCAGCGTGACGAGCACCGAGGCGGTCAGCGCGGGACCGGTCCCAGCCGGCCTGAATGCAGGTATTGCGGCACTCTGGGTCGTCACGGCAGCCTCTTCCGGTGGGTCGCTTTCTTAAGGCTCTAACCCCGGCCCAGGCGGCTGTCGAGAACAGCCGGGATCACTTTGGCGCGGGTTGACCCTGCCCTGTCCATGGCTATAGTCCGCCCGCTTTGCGAGGCCCTTTTCCCGGGGGCCGACCGGGAGCCCCTGTGGCGGAATTGGTAGACGCGCTCGACTCAAAATCGAGTTCCGCAAGGAGTGCTGGTTCGATTCCGGCCAGGGGCACCAGCCTTCGCTGCTTCGCAGCTACGGCTGGGCGAGCCGGGCGGAAGTCTATCCATGCGAAGCGGGGAAGGCTGTCCCGCCGAAGCCTTGGCGAAGGCGGACTGGATCAACGAATCCGGTGTTTCCCTCCCCTTCCAATCGTCACATCCCACCTGTATAAACCGGTAGCTTCTTCTGTAACTCGAAGGAGCTCACATGAACGACCTGCATACGTGGCTTTCGCAACAGCACCACGGCCTGCGCACCTTCCGGACATTTCAGCAAAAGCTCGAGACGCTCGGCCGGGACGATCCCGCCCAGCGCGGTCTTTGCCGCCTGTTGAGCGGCCTCGTCGGCAGCTATGTCGAGGCCTTTGACGAGGAGCCGCTGCCGGTCGAAATCGCCGATGGCGCCTATCAGCGTCTGCTAACGCTGGTTGAGAGCATTGATCTTCACGGCGACGCCGACCGCCGGCTCGCCGACATCAACCGCGTGGCGGAGAGTGAGCTCTGGCGGTGAGAGGCGGCACGGCCGTCGCCATCGCCCCGGCTTGATCACGAGAGACGCGTGTAGGTCGTGTTCATCGTGTAGTCCTTGCGTGGACCCGACACGACATGACGGACGACGAACGTTCCATCCGGCAGGAACATGTAGGCCGACTGATAGTCGTCGTGCTTGCAAAGATGGCGCGCACGTTCGCTCAGCTCTCCTCCGGAAGATGCGGACAGTGAAATCTCGTGAAACAGCCGCGGCGGATCTTCCCTGAAGAAGACCTTGAATCCGCCCTCGCTGTTGCTGAAGACGTATTCGCGTTCGGCCTGCACAATGGTGCCGTTCGCGAGCTTCAGATGTCCCTGCTCGCGATAGGCCAACCGCCCCCCGTCCAGTGGCGTGAAGATCGCGATACCCTGCATCGTAGCCTGGCCTTCGATGACACGGTTGAAGGACCATGAGCCGATCAGCCTTTTCGTGACGTCCGAGGCGTCACCCCAGCCATCGATCATCACTTCATTCATATCTTCAGACCTGCGCAATTAACCAGCCGGTCCAGCTTCACAGGATCCGTAGCTGGGAGTTCGACTTCAGCGAGCCGATACCTATATCCTATCGCAACGAAATGGTGATCCAGTGAGCAGCTTTGATGGCCAGGAGACGCACGACGGAAGCGGACGCCGACGACCTCCCCCGCTATTTCGTCTGGGTCCGGGGCCTCGAGGGGCCCGAGCCGCAGAAATGGACGGCGATGGATTTCGGCATCGGTGACTGGAAGCGGCCGCAAGTGCTGGCCTTTCTGGAGCTGCCGGAAGGCGAACGGCACCTGCCGCTGTCGGCGCTGGCGCGCCGCTATCCGCCGCCGAGGGTTGAAATCCCGTAGCCACGCGGTTGCGAGAATCCCGGTGGCGCGGCGATGCGATCCCGCTTGCTACCTCAACGGGACTATGCACAGAATGCACCTGTTTTTCATGACGCAACCATTGATTGAAATCGTGGAGCGCTGAACGGCGCCAGCCTGAAGTGCTTTACCGTCGATTGCCAGAGGGGCCCCATGACCCAGCATGATGGCGCGCAGAATGGCGATTCTGCCAGACCCAAGCACACGCATGACGATGCAAGCGCCGCCGGGACGACCGCCACCACCCTGTCGAAGCGCAAGCTCGTGCTGTTCGCCGACGGCACGGGCAACGCGTTCACCGCCCAGGAATCCAGCGTCTGGCGGCTCTATGAAGCGCTCGACCACACCCAGCCGGACCAGATCGCCCACTACATCAAGGGTGTCGGCACCGCCGGCTGGGCGCCGCTCGCAGCCATCGACGGCGCCACCGGCATCGGCGTTCCCTCCAACGTCCGCAAGCTCTATCGCTTCCTGTGCTGGAACTGGCGCGAGGGCGACGAGATCTACATCTTCGGCTTCAGCCGTGGCGCCTTCACTGCGCGCACGCTGGCGGCGCTGATCGCGAGCCAGGGATTGGTGCCGGCGGAAATCAAGGGCGAGCCGGTCTCGCATGCCGAGATGGAGCGCAACGCCATGTCCGCATGGCGGGAATACCGCAAGGAATCGGTGGGCTATCGGAGCCTGCCGACGATCTGGATTGCGCGCTGGATTCGCGACCTGCTGCTCATCATCTACCATTTCGTCTGCTGGCACCGCTCCTATTGCACGGTCCGCAAGGCCATGGCCGGCCGCAAGAACGTCAAGATTGAATTCCTCGGGCTGTTCGACACGGTCGAGGCTTTCGGCGTACCGATCGAGGAGCTGCGCGTCGCGATCGACTGGGCAATTTGGCCGATTTCGTTCCGCAATCACCGGCCCTCGCGCAAGGCGAAGCACATCTGTCACGCGCTCGCGCTCGACGACGAGCGCACCACCTTTCATCCGCTGCGGATCGACCAGAGCCGTCTAGCGAATGACCAGACCGTCAAGGAGGTGTGGTTCGCGGGCGTCCATTCCGACATTGGCGGCGGTTACCCGGAATCCACCCTCTCCTTCGTTCCGCTGGTCTGGATGACCGAGCAGCTGGTGGCCAATTGCGCTTCCAGAACGGCACGATCGAGCGTTTCCGCGAGTATCAATCGGCGATCGGGCCAAAGCACGATTCACGCAGCGGCGCCGCCGTGCTTTACCGCTACGGTCCGCGGCCGATCCTCGAAGGCGATGTGAACGGCGGCAAACCGGTCGTTCACTTCGCCGTGGTCGAGCGAATGCTGTTCGGATGCGACGATTATGCGCCGATCATGCTGCCGGCGAACGCGCGGGTGCTGATGCCCGACGGAAACATCAGGGAGCTCACCAATGACGGCGCGCACCAAGCCATGCATGACGCCTACGCGAAGAAAGCGAGGCGCCCGATAAGCAAGGAGGAATCCGACGCCTTCACTGGAATGAAAGCGCCAGACGCGGACATGGCGAATCTGGCGCGCGGCGCCGTGTGGTGGCGACGCGTGGCCTATTTCTCGCTCCTGATCATGACGGGCGTCATTGCCGCCTGGCCGTGGATCGCCCACAAGATCATAGATACATCCGGCAAGAGCCTGCGCGATTTTGTCAGCAACATCGACTGGGGTTTCAGCGCCATACTCGGCTCCGTCGCGAACCTGCTCAAGAACGTGTTGCCCTCCTATGCGGGGCCATGGCTCAATATCGCACTCTATTATCCTGTCGCCACCTCACTCGTCGTGCTGGTCACGTGGTGGGTCTGGAGCATCAACGCCTCGCTGCGTGATGGCATCCAGGAGCGGGCGCGGCTCGCCTGGTACCGGCCGGAACGGAAGGCGAGCGCAAAAAACCTCAGCCGGATGAGTTGGTTGTTCAGGTTTGGCGGTTTGATGCAGCGAAATGCGCGGTGGATGAGCTTTCCGTTCACCAAGATCATCTTTCCCGTCGTCTCCATCGTCGTCATCTACGCCGCGGCCTTGCTGATCGCCTCGAGCAGCTTCTTCACCTGGCGCGTCGCGACCGGACAGGTTTGTGAAACCCCGGAAACAAAAGCCGCAGAGGCGAAGAAAAAGGGAGTGAACGTCGCGGTAGACATTCCGCCAGCCAAGCCGGTGGGCGACAACGCGCTTCCTGCGACCGAGTTGTTCAACGTCAATCAGTTCTGTTGGGCAAGCAGGCTCGCCGTGGAGAAGGGCCGCAAATACCGGGTCTGGATCGATATCGACCAACGCTGGTTCGACCGCACGATCATGACCGGCGTCAACGGATTCCAGACCTACGAAGACCACCATTACCTCGCTCTCCCGACCCGGCGGCTGTTCGGCGCGGACTGGTTCCGGCCGGTCGTACGCGTCGGCGAGAAGGGCCTGAACGATCAGCCGCTGCAGGCCATGAACGTGATGTCGGCAGATGAACTGCCGCGCCGCATTGACCCGACCCTCCCCGAGGACAATGCTCAGGATGAGCCAAAAAACAGATATCCCGTCCGCATCGAAAACGCTGAGGAATCGAGCACGGACGATGCGGCGAAGCTGACGAAACTCAAGGCCGATATCGCGAAGATGGGCACATTCGATGCGCTTCCGCCAGACGAGTCGGCACGCAAGGTCTGGGACACGCAGAAACTTGCAGACCGGATGGTGGCCGAATTCACCGCACCTGATTCCGGCGAGCTGTTCTTCTACGTCAACGACGCCGTGCAGATCGTCCCGGGCTTCCTGCGATGGCTGGCCCCGGCAAAATACGCCGACTATTTCGGGCCGGACGAACAATACTACAAGAACAACAGCGGCACGGCGCGGATCACGGTACAGCGTCTGCCCGCGCAGCCGACGCCAAAGCAGTAGGCGCCGGCCACAACGGAGCGGAAGAGTGACAACGCCCCCATGATGCCCCCATGATTATGGGTGTCGCGGCGTCCGCGCCGCGGCTAAACTTGGCCTCGCGCCGCGGGGGACACGCGGTGCGGGACGACGAACATGAGCGAACAGGGCGAGACGGGTGAGGCCATCACCATCCTCCTCGTCGAGGACGATGCGCCGACCTGCTGGCGGCTCCAGGATGCGCTGGTCAAGGCCGGCTACAAGGTGCGCAGCGCAGGCACGCTCGGCGAGGCGCGCCAGGCCCTGAACGGCGGCGCGCCGCGCGTGCTGCTGACCGATCTGCGGTTGCCCGACGGCCATGGCATCGAGCTGATCCGCGAGACCCGGCAGCGCTTTCCCGACACCGAGATCATGGTGATCTCGGCGCTCGGCGACGAGGAGAGCGTGATCTCCGCGATAACGGTCGGGGCCACCGGCTATCTGCTCAAGGACGCCTTCCCGACCGACATCGCCACCACCGTGCGCGATCTGGTCGCCGGCCATTCGCCGATCTCGGCCTCGATCGCCCGTTTCATCGTGCGCAGAACGCAAGGCGTCGCCCCGAGTTCGGCCGAGCCGCCGCGGGGGCCCGTGCTCAACACCGCACGACTCACCCCGCGCGAGATCGATATCCTCTGGGGCATCGCAAAGGGTTTCAGCTACGCCGAGATCGCGAGCCATCTCGGCCTGTCCAGGCAGACCGTGCCCGGCCACATCAAGAACATCTATCGCAAGCTCGAAGTGCACACGCGCAGTGAAGCGGTGTTCGAGGCGGTGCAGCAGGGCCTGATCAAGCTGTGAGCGAGATCGCGGCGAAGGCACCGACACGCCCGCGGCGCCGGCTGATCGTGTCGCGCCTGGTGCCTTATCTGCTGCTCCAGGCGCTGATCGTGATCGTCACCATCCTGGGGCTGCGGCTACTCCAGCCCAGCGACCCCGACGATTTTGCAGTGAGCGGATTTTCACTGCGGGAGGACGGCGCGAGCCGTCCCGTGACGCTGCCGCATTTCACGTCGTCGCGCTATTCGCTGTCAGATCCTCCGCTCTACACCGGCACCTTCACTTTCAGAAACGGCGATGCCGGATGGTGCGTATTCCTGCCGCGCTTCAGCAACGCGGTGGAGGTCGCCGTCAACGGCGTCGTCGTGCTCGACTCCCGCCGCGATGCCAACGCCAACCGGCCGGATCGCAACACGCCGCAGATCGCGCTCATCCCCGCCTCGCTGCTGCATGACGGCGACAACGAGATCGCGGTGCGGCTGTTCGTCTGGGGACCGCTGAAGGGCTTTCTCGACACCGTCTATGTCGGGCCGGATGCTGCCCTGCGTCCGTCCTACGAAACACGCACATTGCTGTTCGTCACGCTGCCCGTGGTGTTCTCCGCCTGGCAATCGATCCTCGCCGTCATTCTCGCCATCATGTGGCTGATGCGGCGCCGCGAGCCGGTCTATGGCGTGCTGGCGGAGGCGATGGTGCTCGGCGTGGTGCAGGCGTTCGTACCGCCGCCGGTGCCGCCGGCCACGACATCGCGGCTTGCCGCGGTGCTGCTGGCATCGGCGCCGACCGAGAGCGCGCTGATCGTCGTCTTCGCCCTGCTGTTCTTCGGTTGGCGCTGGCCGCGCTATGGCGCGCTGCTGTTCGTGCCGGGCATCGTGGTGTTCGCGGTCGGACTGGTGGGCGGTCCGCCGCTGCCGCGCATTCTCTTCCTGGTCCTCGGCATTCCCATGGTCGGCGTCTGCCTGCTGCTGATGGCCAGCATCACGGCGGCACAGGTGGTGCGGAGGCAGGACGCCGCAAGCTTCACGCTTGGCTGCGCAGTGACCATCGTGCTGACCTGCTGGGTCCACGACATGCTGTCGGTGTTCGAGATCATGACCAACGAGCGCATCTTTGTCTCGCGCCTGTCCTATTCGGCGATGCTGGTCGCGATCGGCGCCGGGCTGACCTGGCGCTTCGCCCGCGCCCTGAACCAGGTCGACAGTTTTGCCAGCCAGCTCGTCGCACGCGTGCGCGAGGCCGAGGAGCGGCTGAAGGCGAGCTTTGCGCGCGAGGAGGAGCGTGCGCGGGCCGCCGCACTCGCCAACGAGCGCACGCGGCTGATGCGCGACCTGCATGACGGCCTCGGCGGCCAGCTCGTCAGCATCGTCGCCCTCTCCGAGCGTGGGCACGAGAGCTCGGGCATCACGGACGCCGCGCGCGCCGCCTTGAAGGATCTGCGCCTCGTCATCGATTCCATGGACGACATCGGCGGCGACCTGATGCTTGCGCTCGGCTCCTGGCGCGAACGCGCGGCGGCACAATTGCGGCCGCACGACGTCGCCCTCGGATGGCACGTGGCGACACCGCAGGGCCTGCCGCTGCATCCCGAACTGCGGCCATGGCACGTCATCCAGATCGTGCGCATCCTCGACGAGGCCGTGACCAACGCGGTCAAGCACGCGCAGGCGCGCCATATCGTTGTCACCATCGAGACGCTCGACGATGGCCAAGGAGATGACTCCGGGCCGCGGGGCATGATCAGCGTTGCGGACGACGGCAAGGGCTTTGCCCTGCCCGGCAACGGCGAAGCCGGCAGTGCGGGCCAGACCGCACGGGGTCTGCGCAACATGCGAAGCCGCGCCGCGCGCTGCGGCGCGGTGCTGGATCTGGCCTCGGATTCCTCGGGGACGAGCGTACGGCTGCAACTGCCGAAAATCTTCCCCGATAGCGACGCCGCCGCCACGGGCTGAAAGGCCCCCCTCCCCGAACGTGTGGGACGCACGGAGAGAGGGAACGGGCCGGATTATCGTCATGCGGAGGACGGGGGGGTCGTCCGCAAATCATCCCTTCGCCCGAAGCGATGCAATCAACTCAATCAAACGAGATCGTCAGCGCACGCCGACGCGATTGACCGGGCCTCCGCGATTCATCGGCGTCCCCGCACGAACGCCGACGCCGGGCGCGCCGACTCCGGGCGTCGCCACCGCGACCGCGGCTGCCGGCGCGACCACCACCGCCCCGGCCGGCCGCACCACGCAGCCCTTGGGCACGCCGACCGTCTTGCAATAGACCACCGCCTGCGCCGGGCTCGTGCCCAGCGACACCATCGCCGCACCTGCGAGCATCATGACCGTCAGCCCGGCGCTCAGCGCTCCCACGTTTTTCAACATCTTGCTCTCCTGCTTCCCGTTCGGCGCCCCGATGCAATCACCGGGTTTCGCAGCCGACGTGCAGCCTGAATGGCAAAAGACGGCGCGCGGATACATGCCATGAAGATGGGGGTGCGGCGGGCGAGCCGATGCCATGAACATGGCATGGACCGGCAACGGCCCTCCGCGAGATGGTCCGGCTCACCCGATCCCAGCGGGACCCGTCACAATCCCAAAGAGGTGTTTCATGAAGACTTCAGTTCTTGCCGCGCTGCTGCTCGCTGCCGCCATCCTGCCCGCCGCTGCGCAATCCGGTCCGACGCCGCAGGAGCAGATGGCCTGCCGCGGCGACGCCGGCAAATTCTGCGCCGAACATATCGGCAAGCCGCCGCAGATGAATGCCTGCCTGCGCGAGAACAAGACAAAGCTCTCGGACGCCTGCCGCAAGGTGGTGGAGTCGCACGGCGGGTGATCTTCTTCCCCCTGTGGGAGAAGGTGCCTTGCTAATGGCAAGGCGGATGAGAGCTGCCTCGACGCCCCCAGAGCAGAGACTCTCTCCCGCGAGCCACCCTCTCCCGCGAAGAAGGGAGAGGGACAGCAGCTAATGCGTCAGGCCATAGACGTCGATGCGGCCGTCATAAGTCGGGCGATAGATGCGGCCTTTCCAGACGATCGGACGGTTGAATTTGGGATGCATGAAGGCGTGCTCCGGCCCCCAGTCCTCGCTGTCCCAGATCACCTGGAGCCGCTTGGAGCCATCCGGATTGGTGGCGAAATTCTGCGCATCGTAGACCAGGAAGCGGCCCGGACTGAGAATCATGTTGCTGTCCTGATAGGGCACCATCGCCACGATGATGCCATCGGTGCCGTTGTTGGCGGCAAGCGTGATGCTCCAGCCGGGCATGCCGCCCGGCGGACGCGGCGATTGCGGCGAGGCGATCTCGTTGCTCCCGGCGAGATAGGTCGTTCTCCCGTCGGCCGCAATCGACCAGGCACGCAAGGCGCTGTTCTCGCCGCCGACGAAATGCATGGTGCCGTGGGTGGCGGACTGGAACAGCAGCGGCGTGCCATGCAGATGCCGCGTCGCGCCGCCTGGAAACAGATTCAGCTCCATCGGTGACGCCGGCGCCGGCGGCACGGCGGGATCGAAATACGTGTACAGGATCGGCGGCATGCGAAGCCTGTTGTAGTTCGCCGCGAAATGGCCGGCTGCAAGTTCGCCCGGCTGTGTCTTGCCGAGCGCATTGGCATTGCCGGTGTAGAGGATGCCGTCCTTGCCCGCGGCCAGAATGGCATGGGCGGAGGCGACATAGACCGGACCGCCGGAACCGAAATCCTGGTCGGCCCACATCGACTCGTTCATCGCCTCCATGTGATGCGCCACGACCGGCGCGATCTGCGCATCGGTTGCACTGCGACCGGACGTGACCTCGACATGCGGCATCTCGCGCGCATACCGCGGCTTCAGCGGCATTCCCATGCGCCTCGCATGCGCGATCACGGAGGGCAGCGAAACATTCGACGGCAACGCCAGTTCGTCATTGTCGTCATCGTCGGCGGCTGCTGCGTCCGCGGCCGCGCCGACCCGGTTGGCGTCGGTCCATGGCGCCCACCACGACATGACTTCGAAATGCGCATGGCTTCCGGTGTGCAAGGCGAGCCGCACGATGCTCTCGCCAAAATCGCCATGCTGCGGCGAGAATGCTCCGTTGCCGGTGATGACGTAGATTGAACCGTCGGGAGCGAGGGCCGGGCCGGCCCCGCTCTGCCACAGCCCGCCGCCGGAGCCGGTGACGGTGGAGCACCACGACGCAGCGTGCCGCCAGGCATGGACGTCGACCGCGAGCAGCCAGCCACGCGCCGTCTTCGACGTCTCGGCGATCGTGCCGAAGGGAATCAGCACGTGGTTCCGCGTCAGCGTCAGGGCGCTGCGCTGCTTGCGCTGGGCCGAGACGAATTTCTGCACCGGCAGGCCGTTCGGCGGCGTGTAGACCGCGCCCTCCAGATTCAGCAGCCCGTGAACCTTCGAGCCGTCGCGGATCCGCAGCGCCGCGAGGAAATGCTGCCCCTTGGCGACGCTGCCGTCGTCGCTGATCCAGGCGCAGGCATAGAGAATGCCCGCCCCCTCGTCGATCACCGGGGTCGAGAGAATACCCCAATGGACGTTGGTCATGTGGCCGTCGATGGCCCTCGTTCCGACGATGGGACGTCCGAGGTTGGTCGCCCAGATCTTCTCACCGGTCACAGCGTCGAATGCATAGACCCAATTGCCCATGCTGGCCTGGAAGATCAGATCGCGTGTCTTGCCGTCGGCCGTGTGCACGCCGCCGACCGCCAGCGGCTGCGCCTCGAGCCTGGGATCGTCGGGAATCGGAAGGCTGAAGAGTTTGACGATGCCCCTGGTGCGGACGGCGGTCGCCGTCAGCACCGTCTCGGAATTGTTCGTACCGGTACGGGCACGGTCGTAGCTGCGGGTCGTGACGGAGGCGACCATGGTCAGGCTCCGTAGGCGATGAGGCTTCCGGCCGCAATCAGGCAAGCCGCTGCAAGCGGTCGTACGTCGCGCAAGCCTGCGCGCCACCCGCGCGACACGGCGGCTCCGCAGGCAAAGCCAAGCCCGGCCATCATCGCGCTCGACAGTGCGGCAACGGCCGGCGCATCAGTCGTACGTGACACGAGATTGTCGATCGCCAGCAGCGGTGGCAGCACATAGAACCAGCCCGGCGCATTCAAAAGACGTTGCGCGATGGGGTGGCGCACCACCAGCGAGGCGCCGCACGCGATCAGCAGGATCGCTGCGAGCCCGCCCGCGACCGGCATCGTGACGCCGAGCGCGGAACCCAGCGCATCGCAAGCGCCGAACATCAGAATGAGCGGCAGCACGTGCCGTTGCGGAACGATGAATGCGAGCGCAAAGGCCACGATGAGACTGTCCGCGGACGTCCACAACAGATGTATCGACATGGAAACCTCTAAAAGGTTTGCAATGCGAGATAAGTGAGGTCAGTCGAGAAGGCCGCTCCGCCGTCCGCCTTCGAGGGCAATTGCAGCGCGGTGAAGCCGCGATTCCGCGCGTGTCGCGCGAGAAAGTGGAGCAGCCAGGCGATGCCGGCTCTATCAACCGGCGCCCGCACGGTGACGCCTTCGCGGTACGGCGCGAAGAAGCGACCCCAAGCTAACAGCGCTACGCCCATGACGCGGCCTTTGGCTAGCCACGCCAATCATGCATTGAACGGAGATCGTCTGGAAGTTGAAAATCGAGGCAAGCGCGTCCGCAGAACGAACCGTCGCTCACGATCGCGTGCGCGATGGCGGGGATGGGCGCTAATCGTCGTCAGGTCCGAACAGCCTGATCTGCGGCAAGCCGCCGCGCGGCCGGCTCGCGACATCGCGCGCATCGGAATCTTCGCGGATGTTGCGCGCGACGTCATCCCAATCGGTGCGGTCGCGCATGCCACGCGGCTCGCGGGAGTCGTAATGCCGGCGCTCGGCCCAGCGCTCGCGGCGCTCCATGCGGCGCCGTTCGGACGCGGCGCGCTTCACGTCGGAATCCCTGGCCTTGGCATAGGCGTTGTCGGCTGAGGATGGCGGCTCTGTCGATGCCTGCTGCTCGGCAGGCCTTGCGACTTGCGGAGGCGATGCCGGCGCCGGCTTGGGCGGCTCGGCCGCGGCCGCCTGGGAAGGCTGCGGCGCTGGCGGCTCGGCGTTCACCTGACTTGCCTGCGTGTCGCGCTTTGCGGGTTCGGATTTGGCTTCGGCCTGTGCCGGCGCGGCGATCATGGCGCCGAAGGCTTGCGAGCCGGTGAGATATTGCAAGCGCTCGGAAGGCGCGTCCGTCATCGCGGGTTTGGCGGCTTCAGCGCGCTGCGCCATCTTGCTCGTGTCCGGGCCCTGCTTGGACGAAACCGGATTCATGATATTGCCGGCGACGATGCCGCCGCCAAGACCAATGGCGATGGCCGCGACGATCGTTCCGGCACCGACGAAATAGGCTGTCGAGGCGCGCATTGGTCCACTCCCTCTTTGGAGCGGGCAACGTTTGTCGATTGCCGGATGTTCCCGATACGGGGCGCAATTCCCGGAGGAACTTGCGCGTCAGATCTGCTGCGCGACCTTCTCCAGCCCGATGATGCGGGCGAGCTTGCGCACTTCTTCTTTCTGGTCGTCGCGCAGTTGGAACAGCAGCGGCATTGCCGCCGATTTCAATTGCTGGACCTCGTCGCAGTTCGGATCGATCGGCACGCCCGGCGCGTTCGGATTGGAGAGCTTGTTTGCCGAGATCTTGCGGACGACATTGCGCAGCGCGGTCTCGACCGAAGGCCAGTAATATTCCTGCGACGACGACAGCTTCAGGCGATCCCTGATGCCCGCGATCTGGGCCTCGGACAGCAGCGAATAGGATTTCTGCGGCGGCGGCTTGGCGACTACCTTCGGCTTCGCCGGGACTTCGACGGCAGGAAGCTCTGCCGCGGCCGGCGCATCATGCGCACTTGCCTTGGGCATCGGGAAGTCGGACGGCGTGGCGGCGGCGAAGGCCTGGCGCAGCGGCTCGGTCAGCACCGGGGTCTGCGAAAGCCTGTCGGCGGGCACCTGCACCGGCTCGATCGCGGCCGAAGCCAGCGCCAGCGTCGGAACCAGACGGTCGGCCTTGGCGGCGCGATTTGTCGAAAGCTGCTTGGGCGGCGGGGCCTGCGTGATCATCTCCGCGCTGACGCTGGGCACGCTGTCACGACCGAGGATGGCGGTGGTGGCGGCGCCGAGGACGAGGAAACAGGTCAGCACAACGATGGTGATGGCTTTGGACAAACGTCTCTCCAGGCCCAACTTCAAGTCCACGTGACGAGTGCCCGGAAACTGGGCGGTAAATAAGGCTTAACCGTGCCATCGTAACGGCAATCGCGCGGACTGCGGCGACATGCCCCGAAATCTCAAGAAAATCAGGCAGCTAGCGCTAGGTCGTAGGCATCCTGGATGTCGGCGACGATCTCGGAGGCTTCCCAGACCGCGCGCGGCTCGACCGATTGCAGCGTCACGGTCCAATTGCCGCCCCGGCGGGTGCGGGGCACGCTGAGGATGTCGAAGCGCACGTTGCGGCACAGCGGGTGACGGGCCAGAGCATGGGCCACGCGGACCCGGATTTCGTCCAGCGTCGCGGCTGTCTTGCTATTGAGAAAATCGAAGTCCATCGCCTGTCCCTCTCGGTCCTGATTGGCGGCCGTGAGGGGATTCTTGGCGGGCGTTGGTTAATCTGCCGTTAAGTACGGGGCCGCGGAGGAGCGCTCGATTAACTGTGATCGGGACCGACCGCCCCTCCTCTCCCTCCCCGGCAAGCGGGGCGAGGGGAAGGACGCCGCCTACCGCCCGCCCGCATCGCGATATTCGGCGAGGGTCCGCGCCACGAGATCGTCGACCGCCATCACGTCGGTCACGCCCGATGTCGCATGTCCCCCGCTCCAGATATCGCGCCAGCGTTTCGGGCGGTTTTCGCGCGCGTCGACGTCAATGTCGTTGCCGATGTCGATCGCGCCGCGTGCCGGCAGATCGTCGGGATCGAGACCCGCAGCCACGATCGACGGCTTCAGCATGCTGGTCTGCAACCCCGTGAACGCGGTGGTGAGCAGGATGTCGTCGGCGCTGCTGTCGACCAGCATCTCCTTGTGGCGCTCGTCCGCCATGCTCTCGCGCGTCGCGATGAATTTCGTGCCCATGTAGCCGAGATCGCAGCCGAGGACTCCAGCCGCATACAGCGCGCGGCCGTCGCTGATCCCTCCGGCGAGCACGATGATGCCGTCAAAGAACGCGCGCACCGCGCGGACGAACGCGAACGGATTGAGCCAGCCGGTCTGCCCGCCGGCGCCCGCGGTGAGCAGCACCAGCCCGTCGGCGCCGGCTTCCGCCGCGTGCTGGGCGTGGCGGATCGAGGCCACGTCCGCCAGCACCAGCGCGCCGGCATCGTGCAGCGGCTTCAACACCGGCGCGGGCGACCCAACAGAGGTGATGACGATCTCCGGCTTGTGTCGCAGCAGCACGGCGAGATCCTGCTCCAGCCGCGCGTTGGAGCGATGCACGATCAGGTTCGGGCAAAGCGGCGCGGCCTTACGTCCTGCGTGATCTTCGTGTTGCCGCAGTCGCGTTTCGATCTCGGCGAACCACGCCTCGAGCTGTTCCGTGCTGCGGCAATTCACAGTGGGGAAGCTGCCGATCACGCCATTGCGACAGGCCGCGACCATGAGCTCGACGCCCGACACCAGAAACATCGGCGCTGCGATCAGAGGCAGAGCGAGACGATCACGGAAGTGTTGCAGTCGATCGGATGCCACTCACGCCTCCTTGCGCGGGCTTTGTCGTTCCATCCCGCATTCTCTGTGCTAGCGTTGCGCGCAAACATTGGCACGTCAAAAGCCGATGACAAAGCAACGGGGAAACATATGTCCGATCCGCTCCACGCATCGTCCCCGACTTGCGCGCAGACGCTGCGGGCACTGTCGCGCTATCCCGGCCGCACCGCATTCGCCTGGCCCGGTGGATCGCTGAGCTATCAGGGCACCATCGACCTGATCGGACGCATCCAGGCGGTGTTCATGCGGCTTGGCTTGCAGCCCGGCGCACGCGTCGCCTTCCTCACCGCCAACCGTGCCGACACCTGGTGCGCCGGCGTCGCCGCGCAATTATCCAGGCTCTGCGTCACCTGGCTGCATCCGCTGGGATCGCGGGCAGACCAGCTCTTTCAGCTCGAGGATTCCGAGGCCGAGATGCTGGTGGTCGATGCCGCCACCTTCCGCGATCGCGGCGGCGAGCTTGCCGCGAGCGCGAGCCGGCTCAAGGCTGTCTTCACCATGGGAGCCGCCGACTATGGTGTCGACCTCCTGCAGGCAATCGAGATCGAGGGCCATGCCAGCGCGCATTGCTTCGCCGTCCCTGACGATCTCTCCACGCTGAATTACACCGGCGGCACGACCGGCAAATCCAAGGGCGCGCTGCGCTATCACCGCGAGAACGCCGGGGGTGCTGCCGCGATCCTCGCCGACTTCGAGATCCCGGACACCCCGCACTACCTCGCGGTTGCCCCGATCAGCCATGTCGCCGGCACGAAAGTCGTGCCGACCCTGATGCGCGGGGGCACCGTGCACATGCTGAAAGGCTTCGATCCCGATGCGGTGCTGACAACGATCGCGCGCGAGCGCATCAATTTCACGCTGTTCGTGCCGACCATGATCTATGTGCTGCTCGATCATCCCGCGCTGAGCAAGACCGATCTGTCCTCGCTCGAGCTCGTGCTCTACGGCGCTTCCGCGATGTCGCCGAGCCGGCTGGTCGAGGGCATCGAACGCATTGGGCCGGTGTTCTCGCAGCTTTACGGGCAGACCGAATGCTATCCGATTTCGGTGCTGCGCAAGGCGGATCATGATCCAAAAACGCCGGAGCTGTTCCTGTCCTGCGGCTTCCCGATCTCGACCTGCGAGGTCAGGATTCTCGACGACAACGACCAGGACGTGAAGACGGGCGAAGCCGGCGAGATCTGCGTGCGCGCTCCTCATGTCATGGCCGAATACTGGAAGCGGCCCGACATCACCGCCGAGACGCTGAAAAATGGCTGGGTGCACACCGGCGACGTCGCACGCAAGGACGAGCGCGGCTACATGTTCATCCTCGACCGCAAGAAGGACATGATCGTCTCCGGCGGCTTCAACATTTTTCCGCGCGAGGTCGAGGACGTGCTGTCGCGGCATGCGGATGTCGCGATGGTCGCGGTCGTCGGCATTCCCGACGAGAAATGGGGCGAAGCCGTCACCGCCATCGTCGTGCCGCGCGAGGGGGCAAAGCCTGATCCGGACGAGCTGATCAATCTGGTGAAGACGCGAAAAGGCTCGGCACATGCACCGAAGCAGATCCAGTTCGTCAAGCAGCTGCCGATGACCGGCGTCGGCAAGGTCGACAAGAAGGTGCTGCGCGCAGGCTTCTGGAGCGGACGGGACCGGATGGTGGGGTAGTCATCCCGGTCTGCAACTTGTGGCAGGCAGCACCGCACGGATTCCCGCGGCCGGACCCCGGGGTTCTACGGGTCCCTGTGACCCGCGCACAACAGCTCGGAAGGGACTTTTCAGGCACGCCGTCCGCGCAATTGCGGGCGAATCAACGAATCAACTAGACCGCTGACGGGGCTGGGAAGCGGAGTATCAAATGAGAGTCGCTTCCTTGGAAAGTGCGTTGGCCGCGATCACGTTGATCACGGCTATCATCGTCCTGCTGTGGGAGATCAAGATCGTCTACGGCAGCTGAACTGGCAGGACGCTGGCGTCGAACAGAGACCTCCGGACAAGAAGAGGTTCGCGACCAGGGCATCCCTTCCGCGGCGGCGGAAGTCTGCCGTTCCATCGGCTCAAGGAGCGATCACGGCGCTTGCCGTCACGCTTACCGCTTTTCGATCACCAGACTCTGCACCGCACGGCCGAAATAGCCGTGACGATCCGCGAGCCGCGACATCGCGAGGCCGGCGCCGTCGGGACCGATCCAGGATTCACCGTCGAGCAAGATCCACTCGCCGACCGGCTGGCGTGACAGGTTCACGGTGAGGTCGGCATTGATGTAGGTCCAGGCACGGAAGTCGAGCGTCGACGCGGTGCCGTTGGAAAAGTCGGCGGCGACCACGGCGCGCATCGCCTGCGAGACCGCTTCGCCTTCGACCAGCGGATGGTCGAGGCGAAACCAGATCGCGCCGGCCCCGGCCTGGCCGAAGCGGCCGCGCGCGGCGCGCATCGAGACCATGCCTGCGAACGGACTGGTCGCGCCATGGCCATCCTCGACCAGCGAGTCCTCGGGCGACGGCAACGTGACCAGCAACTCCTTGACGTCGTCCGGCAACGGCTGTGATTGCCGCTTGATCTTGAGCACGGTGGCACCGACGACCTGAACACCGTCCGCGAACAACTTGATCTCGCAGAGCTGGATCTTGCGCCCCTCGCGCAAAACCTCGCTCTCGATCGTCAGCGGCGCCACCGGCACCGGGCGCATCAAGTCGATGGTGACGCGCGCAACATTCATCGGCACCGGCGTCGGAATGCGCTCCGCCGCCCACGTCACCAGCGCAGACGGCGCCGAGCCGTGCTGCATGCGCCGGTCCCACGGACCGGCAGCATTGGGGCTGGTGACGACGCTGTTGCCGTCGACGCGGTAGATGGCGGTCATGTTTGCAAGATATCTCGGCTGGCGTTCCCCGGACGCAGCGTTGCACGCGGCAGCGCCGTCCGGGACACGAGAGCGGTTAGAGCGGCGGATCGATCGCCTCGTCATATTCCTTCTTGAAGCGCGCGATCAGATCGGCGGCAGGGATGATGCCGTCGACGCTGCCGATGCCCTGGCCCGAACCCCAGATCTCCTTCCAGGCCTTCGGCTTGGCGCGCTCGCCGGAGGCATCCGTGCCGAAGTTCATCTTGGACGGATCGGAGGTCGGCAGGTTTTCCGGATCCATGCCGGCCGCGAGGATCGAAGGTTTCAGATAGTTGCCGTGCACGCCGGTGAAGAGGTTCGAGTAGACGATGTCGTCGGCCGTCGAGCCCGCGATCATCTCCTTGTATTTCTCGACCGCGTTGGCCTCCTTGGTCGCAATGAAGGCCGAGCCGATATAGGCGAAGTCTGCACCGAGGATGCGCGCGGCGCGGATCGCCTTGCCGTTGCCGATGGCACCCGACAGCGCGATCGGGCCGTCGAACCATTTTCGCGTTTCTGCAACGAAGGCCAGCGGCGAGATGGTGCCGGCATGGCCGCCGGCGCCGGCCGCAACAAGGATCAGACCGTCGGCGCCCTTCTCGATCGCCTTGTGGGCGAACTTCTGGTTGATCACGTCGTGGAAAACGATGCCGCCCCAGCCGTGCACCGCTTGATTGAGCTCCTCGCGCGCGCCGAGGGACGAGATGATCATCGGCACCTTGTACTTGGCGCAGAGCTGCATGTCGTGATCGAGCCGGTTGTTCGACTTGTGCACGATCTGGTTCACCGCGAACGGCGCCGACGGCTTGTCGGGATGGGCACGGTCATAGGCCGCGAGCTCTTCGGTGATCCGCGCCAGCCATTCGTCGAGCAGCGCCGGCGGCCGCGCGTTCAGCGACGGAAACGAGCCGACCACGCCGGCCTTGCACTGCGCGATCACGAGATCGGGCACCGAGATGATGAAGAGCGGCGAACCGATCACGGGGATCGACAGGCGCCCCTTGAACAAGGCAGGCATGGACACAGGCGAAACGATCCTTTGGTGGCGAGCAAATCGAAAGCTGGAGGCCATACCAACAGGGCAATCTTTCCACTGTCAAGTATTGCGTTTTGACGCCGTGGCGGATGCCGTTACCGCAATTCCAACATGCGGAATTCGCTACGCAAATGCGGGCGGCATCACCTGATCAAATCCGGATTGATCAGCCGCTCGAACGAGAACATCTCGTCCCATTTCTCCTGCGTCAGCAGCTTGCGCTCGACCACCACGATCTGGTGCAGCGACTTGCCGCTCTTGTAGCCCTCGCGCGCGATCTCGGCGCATTGCTTGTAGCCGAGCAGCGGCTTCAGCACCGTAACGATGCCGAGCGAGTTCAGCACCATGTTGCGGGTGTGCTCCTCGTTGGCGGTGATGCCGACAACACAGTTCTCACGCAGGCTGTTGACCGCGCGCCCCATGGTGCGGATCGAGAAGAACAGCGCGAATGAGATCACCGGCTCCATCACGTTGAGCTGAAGCTGGCCGGCACTTGCGGCCAGCGTCACCGTGGTGTCGAGGCCGATGACGAGGAAGCTGGTCTGGTTGACGACCTCGGGGATGACAGGATTGACCTTGCCCGGCATGATCGAGGAGCCCGGCTGGAGCTGCGGCAGGTTGATCTCGTTGAAGCCGGCGCGCGGGCCCGAGGCCAGCAGGCGGATGTCGTTGCAGATTTTCGTCAGCTTGCTCGCCGTGCGCTTGAGCACGCCGGAGAGCTGCACATAGGCGCCGGTGTCCGAGGTCGCCTCGACGAGATCGCCGGCAAGGATGAAGTCGACGCCGGTCAGCGCGCTCAAATGCCGGACCGCGAGTTTTGGATAACCGACGGCCGCGGTGACGGAGGTGCCGATCGCGGTGGCGCCGAGATTGATCTCGCGCAGCAGCGCGCGCGCCTCGGAGATGCGGTCGACCTCCTCGCCGATCGTGGTGCCCCAACCGCGGAATTCGGCGCCGAGCGACATCGGCACGGCGTCCTGAAGATGCGTGCGCCCCATCTTCAGCACGCGCTCGAACTCGCGGCCCTTGGTGAAGAAGGCCTCCTGGAGCTGGCGCAGCGCCGTCATGTAGCTCTCGAGCCGCAGGATCAGTGCCAGCCGGAACGCGGTCGGATAGGTGTCGTTGGTCGACTGGCCGTAATTGACATGATCGTTCGGGCTGACATGCTGGTAGTCGCCCTTGCTGAAGCCGAGCGATTCCAGCGCGAGATTGGCGATCACCTCGTTGGCGTTCATGTTGGTGGAGGTGCCGGCGCCCCCCTGGATGAAGTCGGTGACGAACTGATCCATCATGTCGCCGGCGATGACGCGGTCGCAGCCCTGGATGATCGCGTCCGCAACTTTCGCGTCGATCGCGCCGAGGTCGCGGTTGGCCATCGCGGCAGCC
This sequence comes from Bradyrhizobium sp. Mp27, assembly GCF_029953005.1. NCBI lineage: Bacteria > Pseudomonadati > Pseudomonadota > Alphaproteobacteria > Hyphomicrobiales > Nitrobacteraceae > Bradyrhizobium > Bradyrhizobium sp. Mp27. The sequence goes on from NZ_JASAUS010000044.1 coordinate 19,929, forward strand.
TTCTTGACGTAACCGAGCGCCTTCACGAAGTAAGGCTCCTGGTTCATCGGGATGCCGGTGATGTGGAAGTTCTCCTTCCCGCGGATGGTCTGGACGCCGTAGTAGATGTCGTCGGCAATCTCACGCTGTCCGAGGAAGTCCTGCTCCGTGCGGCTCATGGGCGCTCCTTTGCTGGCGCTACGTCCTCAGTTCTGGCACAGCGCGCTAGTGACGAAGGTATCGGTGCGGCAGTCGTCCGGTTTGCGTTGCCGGCCCGGGATCAGAACCTTGGCCGAGCATTTTTCCGCGGAATCGGCGTTCAGGCTCTTGCCTTCCTTGTAGCCCTTGCTCTGGCAGAGCTGGTCGGCGGCTTGCTTGCAGTCGGGCGCGCCATTCGACGAGGCGGGGCAGGCGATGCGCCCCGACACCATGGCCGACGGCGTCGCCAGCCGCGACAGGTCGTTCATGGTGTCGCTCGGGCTTTTGATCGGCGGCAGGATCGAGGGCAGCTTGTCGAACAACTTGCCCATTTCGTTGATCAGCCCGGGATTTTCCTCGCGCGCCGACGGCGACGAAGCAGTTGATGTCGAGGGCGGCGGCGCGGTCCGCGGTCCCTGCTCCCGCAAGCCGAGCGCCGGCGGCGCGGATTGCGGCCAGCCGGTGCCGCCGGCACCGAGCAGGAGCGAAAGCACTGCGAATATCAGCGTCCCCGGTCGGAGGACCGGATTGCCGGATCGAACCATCATGACGGCGACCGTAGCCGAACCCGGCGCAGCGGCAAAGCGCGGGGTTATCGAGCGAACATGATCTTTGCGGAGAACGGCTTCACGCGTCGCGCTGACGCGGCCCTTCTCTAGATCAGCTTGACCGCGACGACGAAGCCGAGCACCAGCACGACGGCGCCGAGCGCCACCCAGAGACCGAGATGCTTCTCGATCCTGACGCGGATCCAGTCGCCATAGCGGTTGAGCAGGATCGCGACGATGAAGAAACGGCCGCCGCGCGCGACGATCGAGCACAGGATGAACAGGCCGATATTGTAACCGGCAAAGCCCGAGGTGATGGTGACGAGCTTGTAGGGGATCGGTGTCAGGCCCTTGAGCAGGATGATCACCGCGCCCCATTCCGCATAGGAGGCGCGGAAGGCATCGACCTTGTCGCCGAGGCCATAGACCTGGATCAGCCAATGGCCGACCGAGTCAAACAGCAGCGCACCGATGGCGTAGCCCAGGAGACCGCCCACCACCGAGGTCGCGGTGCAGACCGCGGCGTAGAGCCAGGCGCGCTGCGGGCGCGCCAGCGACATCGGGATCAGCATCACATCCGGCGGGACCGGAAAGAAGGAGCTTTCTGCGAAAGCCACGGCTCCCATGATCCAGAGCGCGTAGGGCTTGTGGGCGGCGTCGATGCACCAGTCGTAGATACGTTTCAGCATGGCGCCGCGATGAAGCACCATGGGACGGATTTGTCCATCGCGAGTTTTGTGACGATTTGGCATGATCCGGAACAGCGTGTCGCGGATTTCCGAAAGATCGCGCGCAAACAACAACCTAAAGCGCGATGACGCTTGGCTCCGGTTTTATCGCGCTTTAGTGGCGCTTGCGCGAGACGCGCCCTTCCAGCGCGACAATTGGCCGCCTGGCGGCAACGCGCGGTGACGCGACTTTGGGCAGCTTCATCGGCGACTTGGGCAGCTTCTCGGCAATGCCGAGCATGTCTTCCCGCCGCGCCATTTCGCGCCAGACATCCTCCGGGCGCACGCCGGCCGAGGCCCAGAGCACCGTGAGATTGTAGAGCAGGTCGGCGCTTTCCCGGATCACGGCCTCGCTATCGCCATTGACCGCGTCGATGACGACCTCAATGGCCTCTTCGGCCAGTTTCTTCGCCATTTTGGATGGCCCACGCTGAAACAGCCGGGCGGTACGCGATGTTGCCGGATCAAGATCCTTGGCCGCGAGCACAGCCAGATATAGCCGCTCAAGCGAATCACTCATGGTACTCAAAACTACCCTAAACCAATGGCGAGCGCGTTAACGCGCAGGGTTAAAAGCGAAAAACAGGCCGCCGCGGCAAGCGCGACGGCCCGTTGTGGTCAAGACTTGGTAGCCCGGGACTTGGTAGCCAAGGACTTGGTAGCCAAGGCTAGTAGCAGTTCTGCATGTAGCCTTGGCCACAGAGCTCCGACGGAGCCGTGCCGCCATAGCGCTGATATTGGTAGTTCGGGCCCGGGCCGTAGTAAGGACCGTAGGCGGGGCCACTGTAATAGGCAGGGCCGCCGCCGTAATAGCCATAGCCCGGACCCGGACCGTAATCATAGGCGTAGGCGTCACGGCTCGCCGCGATCGCGAGCCCGGTGCCGACGATGCCGGCAAAGGCCGCGGCAGCCGCCGCGCCGCCACCGCCGCGCCAGTGGCGGCCGCCTGCGTATGAGGCGGTCGGGGCGACCGCGGTCAGCGCGACCACGGCGGCAGTGGCAAGGACGGCCTTGCGGCCGGCAAATCTCGACAATCTGTCAAACATGTCCTGGACCCTCCTTGGGACCTCGAATGGTGCCTGGCGACAGGCTCATGTCGTTCAAACACCCGCAGCCCATGTTGGGTTCCCCAACCCCAACAGAAGCTGAACGGGGTTGCGTGATCATGACGCAACCCCCGCTCATCCGCCGTTCATGTTGGCGCGCGCAGGCTCGTGGCCGGCCGGCGCTGCGAGCGTCACGAAACCACAACAATGCGGGACCGGCGCGACTGATGTTTGCATTCAAGACGATCGTCCTTCGCGGCCTGCTGGCCATTGCAATCCCGCTCGCCGCGCTGGCTGCGCGCGACGTCAGCGCGGCCGAAACTGCTGCGCCGTCCACAGCGATCCACTTCACATTCGATCGTCCCGTCGATGCGAGCATGGCGCCGTTCTTCCTCGCGGCGAAGGACGGCAATTTCGGCGCCGAGCGTCTCAACGTGTCCTTCAAGAGCGCAGCCGGATCGATGGACGCGCTTGCGCGCGTCGCCAAGGGCGACAGCGAGCTCGCGCTCGTCGACATCAACGAGCTGATCCGCTTTCGCGACAAGGACGATGCCGCGCCGGTCAAAGCCGTGTTCGTGTTGTTCAATCGCGCGCCTTACGCGATCGTCGCGCGCAGGAGCCGCGGCATTCACTTGCTGCCCGACCTCGACGGCAAGACCGTCGGCGTCGCCGACGGTGATCTGTCGATGCGGCTGTGGCCGGCGCTGGCGCAGCAGAACGGCATCAACGCGTCGCAAGTGAAATTCCACAAGATCAGCGCCGCGGTCCGCGAGCCGATCCTCTCCGCGGGCCAGGTCGATGCGGTCGCGGGCTTCAGCTATCTCTCGGCGGTGAACCTGCGCGACCGCGGCGTGCCCGGTGGCGATCTCGTAGTCCTCCGCTATGCCGACTATGGCTGCGAGGCCTACGGCTTCGCCGTGGTGGCCAACCCCGCTTTCGCCGCCACGAAGCCCGACGCCGTGAAGGGATTCGTCCGCGCATTGATCGCCGGCGTCAACGCGACCATCAAAGAGCCGGCCCGTGCGGCGGACGAAGCCACGAGCCGGATCGACGACGGCGACCGCGACCTCGAGCGGGAACGCCTGCGCAGCGTGCTCATCGACAACATCCTGACCGACGAGGTCAAGCGCAACGGCCTCGGCGGCATCGACGCGGCGCGCCTGGACCGCTCGATCGACCAGATCGCGCAGGATTTCAAATTCCGCAAACGGCCGGCGGCGGGCGATATCTTCGACGACCGGTTCCTGCCGCCGGTCGCGGGACGGTTGATCAACTGAGCAAAACCCGCAGCTTCCGCTGTATCTCGCGGGCGATCCCGGATTAGAATATGGGCTCACCCGTTTCGTCCGCCCGAGTTCGTCGCCCGCATGCCCATCCTCCGCCTCTACACCCGCGTTCTCGAACTGCTCGGCAAGGAGGCGCGGCTCGGCTGGCTGCTGGCGTTTGCCAATCTCCTGCTTGCGGCCTCGCAGTTCGCGGAACCCGTGCTGTTCGGCCGGATCGTCGACGTGCTCTCCGGCAAGACGGTCGCCGGAGCGAACTCGGCCTGGCCGTTCCTGCTGGCCTGGGTGGCGTTCGGGCTGTTCACCATCGGCTGCAGCGCGATCGTGGCGCTGCAAGCCGACCGGCTCTCGCACCGCCAGCGCCAGGCGGTGCTGACCGACTATTTCGAGCACATTTTGCAACTGCCGCTGACCTTCCACTCCGGCACCCATTCGGGCCGGCTGATGAAGGTGATGCTCAACGGCACCGACGCGCTGTGGCGATTGTGGCTCGGCTTCTTCCGCGAGCACTTTGCCGCGATCCTGTCGGTCGTGGTGCTGCTGCCGCTGTCGCTCTACCTGAACTGGCGGCTCGCGGTCCTGCTGTTCGTGCTCTGCGTCGTCTTCACCGCGCTGACGACCTTTGTCGTGCGCCGGACCTTCGGCATGCAGATGCAGGTCGAGGAGCACTACAGCGAACTCTCCGCGCGCGCCTCCGACGCCCTCGGCAACGTCGCTCTGGTGCAGAGTTTTGTGCGCGTCGAATCCGAGGTGAAGGGCTTGCGCTCCGTCGCTGATGACCTGCTCGCGGCGCAGATGCCGGTGCTGTCGTGGTGGGCGCTCGTCACCGTCATCACGCGCGCCTCCACCACCATCACGGTGCTCGCGATCTTCACGCTCGGCATCGCGCTGCACGACCAGGGGCTGACCTCCGTCGGCGAGATCGTGATGTTCGTGAGCTTCGCGACGATGCTGATCCAGAAGCTCGAGCAGGTCGTGAGCTTCATCAACAACGTGTTCATGGAAGCCCCGCGGCTGCGCGAGTTCTTCAACGTGCTCGATGCGGTCCCTGCGGTGCACGACCGGCCCGACGCGATCGATGCGGGGCGTCTCTCCGGCCTCGTCGAATTCAACGACGTCACCTTCTCCTATGACGGCAAGCGGCCGGCGGTCGAGGACCTCTCCTTCACCGCGCTGCCCGGCCAGACCATCGCGCTGGTCGGCGCGACCGGCGCCGGCAAGTCGACGGCAATCGCGCTTCTGCATCGCGCCTTCGATCCGCAGTCCGGCTTCATCAGGATCGACGGCATGGACGTGCGCGGCGTGACGCTGACGTCGCTGCGCCGGAACATCGGCGTGGTGTTCCAGGAGGCGCTGCTGTTCAACCGTTCGATCGCGGAGAATTTGCACGTCGGCAAGCCGGATGCGACCGAAGCCGAGATGCGCAAGGCCGCGGAGCGCGCGCAGGCGCTCGAATTCATCGAGCGCAGCGGCGGCTTCGAGACCAATGCCGGCGAGCGCGGCCGCATGCTCTCCGGCGGCGAGCGGCAGCGGCTGTCGATCGCCCGCGCGCTGCTGAAGGATCCGCCGATCCTGATCCTCGACGAGGCGACCTCCGCGCTCGACGCCGTCACCGAGGCCAAGGTGAACGCCGCTCTCGACGAAGTGATGAAGGGGCGCACCACGTTCGTGATCGCCCACCGTCTCTCCACCATCCGCAACGCCACGCGGATCCTGGTGTTCGAGAACGGCCGGGTGATCGAAAGCGGAACTTTCGATGAACTCGTGGCCAAAGGCGGCCATTTTGCCGAACTCGCCCGGGCCCAGTTCATGGTTCAGGAAAATGCACGGGCCAGCGTGACGGCCGCTGAGGCTTCGGCGACCGCGGTCAAGTCCCCATAGCATCGTCGAAATTCGGCCTATTTCATCGCGGAATACCCGGCCGAAACCCCTGTTCTCGACGCACGAGCCGGTATAGGTTTGCGACGCCGCAAGCGGCGGCGCCGGATTTCAGAACCGAACATCAGATCACGAGAGCCGACCGGAACCGGCGGGTCTCCAAGGACCGGAATCGGATAGTGCACGCCCTTCGCCCGCTGCTTCGCAAGTCCCTGTTCAACCTGTTCGCTGCGGCCCTCGCGTCCGCCGCGCTGCTTGCGCCGCGCGCGGCGAGCGCCGAAGCACTGCTGCTGATCGAAGCCGACAGCGGCAAGGTGCTGCAGGCGGAGAACGCGACCATTCCCTGGTATCCTGCCTCCGTCACCAAGATCATGACAGCCTATGTGACCCTGAAGGCGGTGAAGGACGGCAGGCTCACGCTCGACACGCTGCTCACGGTGTCGCCGACGGCGGCTTCGCAATCGCCGTCGAAGATGGGGTTCCGTCCGGGAACGCAGCTCACCGTCGACAACGCTCTGAAGATGATGATGGTGAAGTCGGCGAACGACATGGCCGTGGTGCTCGCCGAAGGCGTCGGCGGCTCGATCGACGGCTTCTCGGCGATGATGAACGACACCGCGCAGAAGCTCGGCATGACGCAGACGAGCTACGTCAATCCGAACGGCCTGCCCGCCGACGGCCAGATCACGTCCGCGCGCGACCTCGGCATTCTCGCGCGCTCGTTCCTGCGCGACCTGCCGGAATACGAATACTTCGTGCACATCCCGGCGATCCGCTTCGGCAAGCGCGTGACCGGCAATTTCAACAAGCTGATCGGCCGCTACCCCGGCGCCGACGGTTTCAAGACCGGCTTCATCTGCGCCTCCGGCTACAATCTCGTGGCGTCGGCCACGCGCAACGGCCGCCGGCTGATCGCCGTCGTGCTCGGCGCCAACTCCGGCACTGCGCGTGCCGTGAAGGCGGCGCAGCTGCTCGAGCGCGGCTTCAGCCAGGACAACCTCACCTGGCTCCGCCCCTCGCTCGGCACCGTCGACAGGCTGGTGCCGGTCGACGCCTCGCCGCCGAACCTGCGCGAGGACATGTGCGGCGGTCATCGCAAGCGGCCGGCCAGCGACGATGACGACGCGCTGATCGCCACCAATGGCGGCACGTCCGGATCGGCCTCCGCCACCGGCGGCGAAGCCCAGGTGACCTTCTTCACCGCGGGCCTTCAGCCGCCCCTGATGAAGGCCTCCGAGCTGATGGCCACGGCGCCCGCGGCGGCCGAGCCCGTGCTGGTCTATACCGGCCCGACCCGCACCGGCACCGCCCTGATCGCGGCGGTCGCGGCCGATGCCGACCAGCAGGCCACGCCAAAGCCGCGTGGCAAGAAGTCGCGCGTCGCCAGGAAGCCTGATGCGGCCGACAAGCCAGCCGACAAGCCGAAGGATGCCAAGACGGCGGCGGCAAAGCCGGATGCCGCCAAGCCTGCCGCCAAGAGCGATACCAAGTCCGCGGCGAAGCCGGCCGGGACCAAGCACGCCGCGGCCAAGCACGATGCGGCGGCGAAGCCCGCCGAGAAGCCTGCGGCAAGCGGCGATCAGGCGGCCAAGCCCGCCAAGCCCAAGGCCGCGACCAAGCCCGCCGCCAAGCCGGCCAACAACAGTTAACGGCCCCCATCGAAAGCCGCCCCCGCGCTTCGCACCTGCGGCAGAGCGGCTTGCGACAATTCCAGTAGCCACTCCCGGACCTTTGTCCTAAGCCTCGACCGGCTTGCCACCCGTTCCGGCAGGCTCGATACTGGCCGCAATGAGGCAAGCCCGAGACACAACGGGCTCTGGTAAATTGAGGGGAGTTTTCCATGGAGCGCATCTGGCTCAAGCAATATCCGCCCGGCGTGCCTGCTGATATCGAGCCGACCCAATACGCATCGCTGGTCGACCTGCTGGAGGAGAGCTTCGCCAAGTTCGCCGACCGCAAGGCGTTCATCTGCATGGACAAGGCGATCAGCTATCGCGACCTCGACCAGATGTCGCTGGCGCTCGCCGCCTATTTGCAGGGCCGCGGCCTGCAACGTGGCGCCCGCGTCGCGATCATGATGCCGAACGTGCTGCAATATCCGGTCGCGACCGCTGCCGTGCTGCGCGCCGGTTTCGCGGTGGTCAACGTCAACCCGCTCTACACGCCGCGCGAGCTCGAGCATCAGCTCAAGGATTCCGGCGCCGAAGCCATCATCGTGCTGGAGAATTTCGCCCACACGGTCGAGCAGGTGATCGCGAAGACGCAAGTCAAGCACGTCATCGTCGGCAGCATGGGCGACCTGCTCGGCTTCAAGGGCGTGATCGTCAACGTCGTCGTCCGCCGCGTCAAGAAGATGGTGCCGGCCTGGTCGCTGCCGGGCGCGGTGTCCTTCAACGACGCGGTATCGGCCGGTCGCGGCCTGACGTTCAACAAGCCGAAGCTGTCGCCGGGCGACGTCGCCTTCCTGCAATATACCGGCGGCACCACCGGCGTCTCCAAGGGCGCCACCCTGCTCCACCGCAACATCGTCGCCAACGTCTTGCAGAACGACGCCTGGCTCCAGCCGGCACTCGCCGCGCCGCCGCATGTCGATCAGCTCATGATCGTCTGCGCGCTGCCGCTCTATCACATCTTCGCGCTGACGGCCTGCTACCTGCTCGCGGTGCGCGCCGGCGGCTGCAATCTGCTGATCCCCAATCCGCGCGACATCGCGGGCTTCGTCAAGGAGCTGGCGAAGTACCAGGTCAACAGCTTCCCGGCCGTGAACACGCTCTACAACGGCTTGATGCACCATCCCGACTTCAAGAAGCTCGACTTCTCCAAGCTGAAGATCTCGAACGGAGGCGGCATGGCGGTGCAGCGCCCCGTCGCCGAGCAGTGGAAGGCCGTGACCGGCTGCTTCATCGCCGAAGGCTACGGCCTGTCGGAGACCTCGCCGACGCTGACCTGCAACCCCGCGACCACGACCGAGTTCTCGGGATCGATCGGCATCCCCGTGCCTTCGACCTGGATCTCGATCCGCGACGACGACGGCAACGAAGTCCCGCTCGGCCAGCCCGGCGAGATCTGCGCCAAGGGCCCGCAGGTGATGTCGGGCTACTGGAACAGGCCGGAAGAGACCGCCAAGGTGATGACCGCCGACGGCTATTTCCGCACCGGCGACATCGGCGTGATGGACGAGAAGGGCTACACCAAGATCGTCGACCGCAAGAAGGACATGATCCTGGTCTCGGGCTTCAACGTCTATCCGAACGAGATCGAGGAAGTGATCGCCAGCAATCCGGGCGTGCTCGAATGCGCCGTGATCGGCATCCCCGATTCCAAGTCGGGCGAGGCGGTGAAGGCGTTCGTGGTGAAGAAGGATCCCAACCTCACCGCGGAAGCCGTGATCAAGTTCTGCCAGGAGCAACTCACCGGCTACAAGGTGCCGAAGCACATCGAATTCCGCACCGACTTGCCGAAGACCAATGTCGGCAAGATCCTGCGCCGGCAGCTCCGCGACGAGAAGAAGGCAGAGGCGGCGTAAGCCGCGCCTTGGTTCATGACTCTTGGGTTCATGACTGACGTCGGCGACATCACGCCGTCAGGCATTCTCGCCTTCTGGCGCGAGGCCGGCCGCGAGCGCTGGTACAAGCGCAGCGACGCTTTCGACGCGGAGGTCAGGCGTCGCTTTCTTCCGCTATGGAAGCGGGCAACCGCCGGCGAGCTGGCCTCCTGGGAAGAAAGCGACGAGGGCGCGCTCGCGCTCGTCATCGCGCTCGACCAGTTTCCCCGCAACATGTTTCGCGGCACGCCGGAAGCCTTTGCCAGCGACGCGCCGGCGCGCGACGTCGCCCGCCGCGCAATCGCGCGGGGCGTCGATCGCAGGATCGATCCCATCCTGCTCGAATTCCTCTATCTGCCCTTCATGCATTCCGAGCACCTGCCCGACCAGTTGCATTGCGTCGCGCTGTTTCAGAACACCGACAATGCCGAGAACCTGAAATACGCGCGGGAGCACGCCGACATCATCCAGCGGTTCGGCCGCTTTCCCCACCGCAACCGCCTGCTCGACCGCGCCACCACCGAGGAAGAACAGGCCTTCCTCGACGCCGGCGGTTTTGCCGGCTGATGACGTAACGGTGAAGGACCGCGACCCTCGCCGCCAATGTTGTGCCGCGCCGCCGCACGGTCTAAAAAGCGGGACCGATTTTCAGGGAGACTGACGATGGCGATCCAGACTGGCGACAAGCTGCCCGAGGCGAAATTCCGCGTGATGACGACCGAGGGTCCGCAGGTGAAGACCACCGACGACATCTTCAAGGGCAAGAAGGTGGCGCTGTTCGCAGTGCCCGGCGCCTACACCGGCACCTGCCACAAGATGCATCTGCCGAGCATCTTCCTCAACGCCTATGCCATGAAGGACAAGGGCGTCGACACCATCGCTATCGTCTCCGTCAACGACGCTTTCGTCATGAACGCCTGGAAGCGCGATACCGACCAGCGCGACGAAGCCATCTTCCTCGCCGACGGCAATGCCGACTTCGCCAAGGCGATCGGCATGGAGCTGGACGCCTCCGGCAACGGCCTCGGCATCCGCTCCAAGCGCTATTCGATGCTGGTCGAGGACGGCGTGGTCAAGAAGCTGAACCTCGAAGCGATGCCCGGCAAGGTCGAAGTCTCCGGCGGCGATACGCTGCTGGGGCAGCTGTAAGCGCCCAAACGCGCCTGTATCCAAGAATGACGTCATGCCCGGGCTTGTCCCGGGCATCCACGTTCTTGGTCGCGCGCGATAAGGCGTGGATGGCCGGGTCAAGCCCGGCCATGACGAATGGAGAGAGCGAGCCCCCTCGCTATTCGCTGATCCGAGTCTGCGTCCTGGCCTTCACGATCCCGTCCCGCGCCAGCTGATCCGCGCGCTCGTTCTCCGGATGCCCGGCGTGGCCCTTGACCCAGTGCCAGCGGACCTCGTGCTGCTTCAGCGCCGCATCGAGGCGCTGCCATAGCTCGACATTCTTCACCGGCTTCTTGTCGGCGGTGCGCCAGCCGTTGCGCTTCCAGCCGTGGATCCAGCCGGTGATGCCCTGCCGCACATACTGGCTGTCGGTATAGAGATCGACGGTGCACGGCTTCTTCAGCGCTTCGAGCGCGGAGATCGCCGCCATCAATTCCATCTGGTTGTTGGTGGTGTGGCGCTCGCCGCCGTTCAGCTCTTTTTCCTTGTCGCCGAACTTCAGGATCGCGCCCCAGCCGCCGGGCCCGGGATTTCCCGAGCAGGCGCCGTCGGTATAGATCGTGACGATGGGAAGCTCGCTCACGCGACCAGTCCTGACGGCATCAGCCCGTAATCGCGCACGCTGGAAACGCTCTGGTGGAAGCGCAGCTTGCGAAAATATTCCAGCGGGTCCTTGGGCTTGACCAGCGCTCCCTCGGGCACGTTGAGCCAGTCGACCAGCCGCGTCAGCAGGAAGCGGATCGCGGCGCCGCGCGCGAGCAGCGGCAGCGCGGCTTCTTCCGCCTCGGAGAGTTTTCGCACACGGCCATAGGCATTGAGGAAGGCGCGCGCCTTGGTGACGTTGAACGAATGGTCCGGCTCGAAACACCAGGCATTCAGGCAGATCGCGACGTCATAGGCCAGCATGTCGTTGCAGGCGAAGGTGAAGTCGATGATGCCGGAGAGCTTGTCGCCGAGGAAGAAGACGTTGTCGTTGAAGAGATCGGCGTGGATCACGCCTTCAGGCAGATCGGTCGGCCAGACCCCGCTCGAGAGATAGTCGAGCTCGGCGGCGAGAAACGCATGCAGGCCCGGCTGGACCTCATCGGCGCGGCTTGCCGCCGCGTCGAACAACGGCCGCCAGCCGGAGACCGACAGCGCATTGCCACGCTTGATCGCAAAATTGGCGCCGGCCAGATGCATCTTGGCCAGCCCCTCGCCGACGCCGGCGCAATGGGCCACGTTCGGCTTGCGCGGCCAGACGCCTTCGAGAAAGGTGATGATCGCGGCCGGCCGGCCCGACAGCTCGCGCAGCGCCTCGCCGTCCCCGGCCTTCACCGGCAGCGGGCAGGTGACGCCGTGCTCAGCGAGATGCGTCATCAGCGCGAGAAAGAACGGCAGGTCGTTCTTCGCCACGCGCTTCTCATAGAGCGTGAGGATGAACGAGCCTTTGCTGGTGTGCAGCAGGAAGTTGGTGTTTTCGACGCCCTCGGCGATGCCCTTGTAGGAGAGCAATTCGCCGAGATCGTATTGCTTCAGGAAATCCGCAAGCTCGTCGGCGGCAACGTCGGTGTAGACCGCCATAAAGGTCTACTCGGCGGCGGCTTCGGGACGCACCTGGCGCGGCAGCGGGAAGAACTCGTTCTCTTCCGCGGCCGAGACCGTCTCCACATGCAGCGTGTAGCGCTCGGCGAACGCGTCCATGATCTCCTCGACGATCACTTCCGGCGCGGACGCGCCCGCGGTGATGCCGAGGCTCTTGATGTTGCCGAACCTGGTCCAGTCGAGATCGGCGGCGCGCTGCGCCAGCACCGCAATCCCGCAGCCCTCACGCTCGGCGACCTCGCGCAGGCGCTGCGAGTTCGACGAGTTCGGCGCACCGACCACGATCAGCGCGTCAACCACCGGCGCCACCTTCTTCACCGCGAGCTGGCGGTTGGTGGTGGCGTAGCAGATGTCTTCCTTGTGCGGGCCGTTGATATTCGGGAAGCGCTCCTTGAGCAGCGCCACGATCTCCGCGGTGTCGTCGATCGACAGCGTGGTCTGCGTCACGAAGGCGATGTTGTCGGGGTTCTTCGGGACGATCGTCTTGGCGTCCTCGGCGGTCTCGATCAGGGTCACGGCGCCGACCGGAAGCTGGCCGAGTGTGCCGACCACTTCGGGGTGGTGGGAATGGCCGATCAGGAAGATCTCGCGGCCGCGCTTGAAGTGGATCGCGGCCTCGCGGTGCACCTTGGTGACCAGCGGGCAGGTCGCATCCAGCGAGAACAAGTTACGGGAGGTGGCGTCGGCCGGGACCGATTTCGGCACGCCATGGGCCGAGAACACCACCGGCGCGGTGGTGTTTTCCGGGATTTCGGCGAGCTCTTCGACGAAGATCGCGCCCTTCTTCTTCAACCCGTCGACGACGTATTTGTTGTGCACAATCTCGTGGCGAACATAGACGGGGGCGCCGTATTTATCGAGCGCCCGTTCCACGGTGTCGATCGCCCGGACCACCCCGGCGCAGAAGCCGCGGGGAGAACAAAGCACGATCTTGAGGTCTGGTTTGGCTGACATTGAGCGATCTCGGGACCGAATCACCCGTTTCGCCTTCTGGCGGGGGCGGTCAATGGATGGAATTGGGCTTTAATGGGTCTGCTAGGACTTTACAGGCGCTTCCAAGGGAATTGGGCCCCCTTTCGGGCGCTGTCAAGGCACTATCTATAGCAGAACCATTGCGTGGCTAGCCCCTCCGGGCTTATATAGCGCGAATTCCCTGTCATCGCTGATGACCACCGGTTTCGCCTCCAGAGGGGTGGGCGAAGCACAAAGGAGATTTGCCATGAGCAACGCACCTCTGATGCCCAAGGCGACCGCCGTCTGGCTGCTCGACAACACCGCGCTGACCTTCGACCAGGTCGCCGATTTCACCAAGATGCATCCCCTCGAGGTGCGTGCGATCGCCGACGGCGACGCTGCCCAGGGCATCAAGGGCATGGATCCCCTCTCCAACGGCCAGCTGACCCGCGAGGAGATCGAGAAGGGCGAGAAGAACCCGGACTACCGGCTCCGCCTTCAGGAGAGCAAAGTCGTGCTGCCGCCCCAGCCCAAGCGCAAGGGCCCGCGCTACACCCCGGTCTCCCGCCGCCACGAGCGCCCGAGCGCCATCCTCTGGCTGCTGCGCAGCCATCCGGAGCTCAAGGACGCCCAGATCATGCGCCTGGTCGGCACCACCAAGAGCACCATCGCCAGCGTTCGCGACCGCACCCACTGGAACACCTCCCAGCTGACCCCGATCGACCCGGTGACCCTTGGCCTTTGCTCGCAGATCGAGCTCGATTTCGAAGTGGCGCGCGCGGCGAAGGAAAAGCCGATCGACGCATCCTACGGTGGCGCCACCCTGCTGCCGGCCTCCGAGACCACCAAGAAGGACGAGTTCGAGCCGGCGGAGCGATCGAACGACGATCTCAACGTCGACGCCGTATTCGCCAAGCTGAAGACGCTCGGCGGCAAGAAGCAGGACGAGGAGGAGGAGTAGGCCTCCGCCTCCGCTTCAGCTTCGATCGATTGAACGCGGCGGGGAAACCTGCCGCGTTTTTGTTTGTCGCTTCCATCGAGCCAGATTTCCGGACGTCATGCCCGCAAAGGCGGCAAGCCGGGCGATGACGGCGAGTGCTTGGCAGGAGCTTCAGCGACCTCGTCATTGCGAGCGCAGCGAAGCAATCCAGAATCCCACCGCGGAGGCAGTCTGGATTGCTTCGCTGCGCTCGCAATGACGGAGCGCGATCCGCTTGCCGAGCTACTGCAAGAGCGGCATCAGAGGACGGCTCGCGCGAACGGTGAATCAGCCCAGCTCGATCGTGTCGTTGACCTCGTGGACGAGTCTGACGCTGTCGATCGTCAGCACCATCTTCGCGTTGAGCTTCTCATGGCCCTTGATCCGGCCCGCCGCGATCGCATCGCGCACGGCCTTCTCGATCTCGCGCTGCGAGGTGACGCCGACTTGTTTTAGGAATTTACGCAGGCTGGTATTGAACTGGTCCTCGTTCATGACGGCCTCCGTAGACCGGGGCAACTTACGGTCGCTCCGGATGGTTCAGCATGTATTCGCCGAGATCACGCTGGCGGCGATCGGCACGGGCGGTAGCGGCATTGCGCTGGACGTCGCGGTCCTTGCGGCAAGCCACGTATTCCGGCGAGCCTACGGCATAACCGCGGCTCTGGCAGACGGCGTCGTCGTCGTCACCGCCCATCGCCACCGGCGTCTGGTAGCGCGCGGAGCAGGCGGAGAGAGCGACGGCGAGCAGGGAGATGGCTCCATACTGCGCAAGTTTGGCTGACATTGATCGGTCCCGTCTCATTCGTCATTGCCGGGCTTGACCCGGCAATCCATCGAAATCAAGGCAATTGCTTGCCCATTGATGGATGCCCGGGTCAAGCCCGGGCACGACGAGCAGAGGGTAGACTCACACCCTGCCCTTCAGCGCCTCGCCGATCTCGTCCAGCACCTTGGGATCCTCGATCGTGGCCGGCATGGTCCAGGCTTCGCCATCGGCGATCTTCTTGATGGTGCCGCGCAGTATCTTGCCGGAACGCGTCTTCGGCAGGCGGCCGACGGTGATGGCGAGCTTGAAGGCGGCGACGGGGCCGAGCCTGTCGCGCACCAGCGCGACGATCTCCTTTTCGATCTCCGCAGGCGCGCGCTTCACGCCGGCCTTGAGCACCAGGAAGCCGCAGGGCACCTCGCCCTTGATCGCGTCCTTGACGCCGAGCACGGCACATTCGGCGACATCCGGATGCGAGGCCAAAATCTCCTCCATGCCGCCGGTGGAGAGCCTGTGGCCGGCGACGTTGATGATGTCGTCGGTGCGGCCCATCACGAAGACATAGCCGTCCTCATCCTTGTAGCCGGCGTCCGAGGTCTTGTAGTAGCCGGGGAATTCAGTGAGGTAGGCGTCCTTAAAGCGCGCGTCCTGATTCCACAACGTCGGCAGGCAACCCGGCGGCATCGGCAGCTTGATGACGATCGAGCCCATGGTGTTGGGGCCGACGGGCTTTGCGGCTTCGTCGACGACGTCGACCTGGTAGCCCGGCATCGGCACCGTCGGCGAGCCATGCTTCACCGGCAGCATGCCGAGACCGACCGGATTGCCGGCGATGCACCAGCCCGTCTCGGTCTGCCACCAATGGTCGATCACCGGCACCTTGAGCTGCTGCTCCGCCCATTCCACCGTGGGCGGATCGGCGCGCTCGCCGGCGAGGAACAGCGTGCGGAATTGCGACAGGTCGTATTGCCGGATGAACTTGCCTTCCGGATCCTCTTTGCGGATCGCGCGGAACGCCGTCGGTGCGGTGAAGAAGGCGACCGCCTTGTGCTCGCTGATGACGCGCCAGAACGCGCCGGCATCGGGCGTGCCGATTGGCTTGCCCTCATACATGATCGAGGTCGCACCGTGCAGCAGCGGGCCATAGATGATGTAGCTGTGGCCGACCACCCAGCCGATGTCGGAGCCACACCACCAGACCTCGCCCGGCTTGACGCCATAGAGATTGAACATCGACCATTTCACCGCGACGAGATGGCCGCCATTGTCGCGCACGACGCCCTTGGGGATTCCGGTCGTGCCTGAGGTGTAGAGGATGTAGAGCGGATCGGTGGCGGCGACAGGCACGCAAGCGGCCTTCTTGCCGTCGTTCAACGCCTTGCGGCGAAGGCTCGCCCAATCGTAGTCGCGGCCCGGTGTGAGGTCGCAGATGTGCTGGGGACGTTGCAGCACGATGCAGGCCTTCGGCTTCGTGCCCGCAAGCTTGATCGCCTCGTCGAGCAGCGGCTTGTACTGCACGATCCGGCCGGGCTCGATGCCGCAGCTCGCGGAGAGGATGAGTTTCGGCTGCGCGTCGTCGATGCGGGTAGCGAGCTCCTTGGCGGCAAAGCCGCCGAACACCACCGAGTGCACCGCGCCGATGCGCGCGCAGGCGAGCATCGCGACGACGGCCTCCGGCACCATCGGCATATACAGGATGACGCGATCGCCCTTGGCGACGCCAAAATCCTGCATGATGGCGGCGAGCGCCTGCACCTCACCCAATAGCTCGGCATAGGTGAACCTGGTGACCGAGCCCGTCAGCGGCGAATCATGGATCAGCGCGACCTGGTCGGCGCGGCCGCGTTCGACATGGCGGTCGAGCGCGTTGTAGCAGGTGTTGACGACGCCCCCCATGAACCAGCGGCCGTAGACGCCCTGCGAGGCATCGAAGATCGTCTTCGGCGGCTCGATCCAGTCGATCTCCGTGGCCGCCTCGGCCCAGAAGCCCTGGGGATCAGCCAGCGAGCGCGCATGGACCTCGTGATAGAGGCTCGTTCCCTTGACGTTCATCGCCGCGCTCCCGTTCCCTTTTCGCCTGGCCTTGACCTGAGCGACAGGACGAGCGTCCCGCCATGACAGGGATCAAGTGCCGGCGTTGTTTGAGAGGTATTTTCCCGGGAACGGGCCGCGGTTCAAGCTGAAAAGGATGGGCCTTTCGGAGGGAGGGAAGAAAGGCCATCGCGGCAAGCTGGAGCCACGACAAAGGTGAGCCCTCTCCCCCCTTGCGGGGCAGAGCGGGAGAGGGGGTGGCCACGAACTCAGTCTGGAGTTTGTGGCTACCCCTCTCCCTAACCCTCCCCCGCAAGGGGGGAGGGAACGCAGTGTGCGCGTAGAGGCGCCTCAACTCTCCATCGCATTCAGCCGCTGCAACCGATCCTGCATAACCTTCCTCAGATCATAGCCGGGCCGGCCGAAGCTCGCATTCCGCGTGCTGAGGAAATCGCGCTGGGTCTTGCGCAGGTCGCCGGCCGAACGGCCTTTCGTAGCCTTCAGCACGCGCTCATAGGTCTCGGCAATCTGGCGATCGAGCACGCCGAGTTGCGGATCGGCGCAGATCACCTTCTCGACCTCGCGCTTCGCCGTGGCGCAATCAAACGACGGACCGTTGCCGGAATTTGCCGCGAGCGGACGCAGCGGCTCGGCGCCGAACTTCGCGATCTCCGACATCATAGTGCGGCGGCCGTTGGCCGCGTTCTCGTTGCCGGGATCGAGCTTCAGCGCCGTCTCGTAATCGGCCAGCGCCTTCTTGCGCTCGCCCATCTTCTTGTAGAGCACGGCGCGGTTGTTGTAGGTCTGCGCGAAATTCGGATCGATCTTGAGCGCAGCCTCGTAGTCGCTGAGCGCCGCGCCAAGCTCGCCCTTGAGCTGGTAGGAATCGCCGCGGTTGGTGAAGAAGTTCGGCCGCGGCGCCAGCCGCAGCGCCTGGTCGTAGTCGGCGATCGCCTTGTCGTACTCACCCATCGCGGCCAGCGCCAGGCCACGATTGTCGTAATATTCGGGGACCTTCGGATCGAGCCTGATCGCCTCGCCATCATCGGCGACCGCCTTGTCGAGCTGGCCGAGCTTCTTATAGGCCGCGCCACGATTGGTGTAGGCGCGCGGCCGGTTCGGATCGAGCCGCAGCGCCTCGCTGAGATCGCGGATCGCCTTCTCGTTGTCGCCGCCGAGATAATAGTTCACGCCGCGGTCGGACCAGGCCTGCGCATCATCCGGCTTCAGCTTGATCGCCTGATCGTAATCGGCGAGCGCGCGGTCGAGCCGGCGCTGATTGGTGTAGACGACGCCGCGCAGCTCGTAGGCTTCCGCGTCCTGCGGATCGAGTTCGATCGCCTTGCTGAGATCAGCCGCGGCACGGTTGAGATCGCCGCCGGCCTCGCGCAGCAGGTCGCCGCGCAGGCGCCAGGCCTTTGAGTTCTTGCCGTCCAGCGCGATGGCGCGGTCGATATCCCGCAGCGCCTGCGTGAGGCCGCCTGAGGTTCGCGCATTGGCGTCGGCGCGCACCAGCAGCGCGGCGGCGCGGTCGGAGCTCGAATTGGTGGTCTGGTCGATGATGGCGCCGCACACCGTGATCAGTTCTGCAGGAGCGGTCTTGCTGCCCATCGCGCAATCGACGGCAGCAGAGGCCGGGGCGGCGAGGACAAGGCTCATCGCGGCGCTGAGCAGGAAGGCGCGAAGCGGGATTTTGGCAAACGGGAACATTTGCGCGGAAGAACGCGTGCCGCACATCGGGAAGACTCCGTGACATCAGGTGTTCACCATTGTCGCGGCGGGCGAGGAATGGGTTCAATTCGGGCCCGTCAGGGACGCACGGGCGCCTGCACTCCCTCGCCCCGCTTGCGGGGAGAGGCGAAGGAAGCCCTCAATACCCGTCCACCCCGTTGATCCGCTGCAGCCGCTCCTGCATCGCCTTCTTCAGATCATAGCCCGGCCGGCCAAATCCGGCATTGCGGCGGGCAATGAACTCGTCCTGCGCGCGCTGGAGCGCCTTGGCTTCCGCAGGATTGCGCGCCTCCCGGATCACGCGGGCATTCGACGCAAAAATCTCCCGATCGAGATCGGCGAGCTCGCGGTTGGCGCAGATCGCCTTCTCGACGGCCCGGGCCGCACTCTTGCAGTTGAAGCTTGGCTTGCCGGCCACCGCCATCTGCGCGCCGATCCGCTCGAGCTCGCGCGCCATCGCCTTGTGATTGGCCTTGGCCTTCTCGTGATTCGGATCGATCTTCAGCGCGGCGCCGAAATCCTGCACCGCCTTCGGCTTGTCGCCCTTCTTCAGCCAGAGCTCGCCGCGGGCGTTGAACAGGTCGGCCAGGGTCGGATCGAGCTGAAGAGCGCGGCTGTCGTCGGCGATCGCACGGTCGACCTGGTCATGCCGCGCATAAAGCGCGCCGCGCGCGATCAGCGCCTTGACCAAATCCGCCTTGGCCGTCTTCTCGTTGTCGATGACGGAGGCGCAGGCGGAGCCGGCCTTGTCCATGTCGTCGGCGGCAGCAGCAGCGAGGCACGGCGCGACATCGACCTGCACGACGGCGGCGGGCTCGCCGCCGGTCGCGGCATAGGCCGCCCCGAGCGAAACCGCACAGAGCGCCACCACACCGGACAATCGAATGAGATTCTGAGAACGCATGCTTGCTGCAGTCGGAAAGTCTTGGCTTGAATCTTAGCCTGGGTCTTGGCTTGGGTCTTTGGCTTGAGCCTTGCCTTGAGGGTGCACTATCCATCATACGGCCGGATTGGTGCTAGCTTGTGGCACAGCCAAAATCGGTTTCGGGGATCAACGTGTCGACATTCGAATGGATCATCGTGCTTCTGCTCGGCGCCGTTGCATTATCGGCGCTGGCGCGGCGGATCAAGGTCCCCTACCCGACCTTTCTCGCCATCGGCGGCGCGCTGATCGCCTTCGTGCCGAACAGCCCCTCCTGGACGCTCGAACCCGACCTGGCCTTGGCACTTTTTGTCGCACCGGTGCTGATGGATGCCGCCTTCGACACCTCGCTGCGCGATCTCCGCAACAACTGGGTTCCGGTCTCGACCCTGGTGGTCGCCGCGGTCGGCCTGACCACCGTCGGCGTGGCCTTCGTCGCGCACCGGCTGATGCCTGACATGCCCTGGGCCGCCGCGATTGCGCTCGGCGCCATCGTGGCCCCGCCGGATGCCGCGGCAGCGGTTGCAATCCTGAGCCAGGTCAAGCTGCCCTATCGCATGGTGAAGGTGCTGGAGGGCGAGAGCCTGCTCAACGACGCCAGCGCGCTTCTGATCTATCGCATCGCGGTCGGCGCTGTCGTCATGGAGCATCTGAAATGGAGCGAGGTCGCGCCGACGATCGCACTCGGGCTGGTTGGCAGCGTCCTCGCCGGTCTTTTGGCCGGGCGCATCATCCCGCTGTTCCTGGAACGCGTGAAGGAAGCGCCGAGCGCGATCATCGTGCAGTTCGCCACCACCTTCATGGTCTGGATCGCAGCCGAGCATCTCGGCCTCTCCGGCATCCTCACCATCGTCGTCTACGCCATCACCGTCGCGCGCACGGCGGGGGCGCGCATGCCGGCGCGGTTGCGGGTGCCGTCCTATGCGGTCTGGGAGACGATGGTGTTCGTGCTCAACGTGCTCGCCTTCATGCTGATCGGCATGCAGATGCGGCCGATCTGGACGCGGCTCGACGCGGAGGTACGCTGGGAATATTGCGTGGCTGCCGCCTGGATCCTGCTCACGGTGGTCCTGGTGCGGCTCGCCTGGATCACGTTCTACCGCACCACGCTGCGCGTCCTGATCGCGCACGGGCTCTATCATCCGAAGGATCCGAAGCAGGTTGCCTCGCCGAAGGGCGGCCTCATCATCTCTTGGTGCGGCATGCGCGGTCTCGTCACGCTCGCCACCGCCTTCGCCCTGCCGGAAAACTTCCCCTATCGCGACTTCATCGTCTTCATCGCCTTTGCGGTGGTGCTGGGCTCGCTGGTCATCCAGGGCCTGACGCTGCGGCCGCTGATCCTCGCCTTCGGCCTCAAGGACGACGATCCCGTCGGTATCGAGGTCGCGCGCGCCCGCGCAATCGCCTATCGCGCCGCGCTCGATGCGATCGAGGACGATCCGTCGGAGGAAGCGGAAATCCTGCGGCTCGAATACCGCGCCATCCTGATGCAGGCCGACGACGATCCGCACGGCGGCATCGCCAGCGGCGAGTTGCCCGCCGATCCCCTGCGCCGCCGCGCCATCGAGGCCGCGCGCAAATCGATCCTCGGCCTGCGTGACACCGAGGTGATCGGCGACGACGCATTTCACCGGATCGAGGAAGAGCTCGATCGCGCAGAATTGAGCGCGGGGGGATAGCTCGCCGTCGTCCCGGACAAGCGAAGCGCAGATCCGGGACGACAGCGGAGGCGTTGAACCAAACACCGCCTCTCCAGACACATTCCAGATGACGACCTTGATCGACGACCGTCGTGTACGCGCGCGTGATGCGTCGCCTGCACGGTATTTTTATCTCAATATGGCACTGGCCTGCGCGGCCACCGCGTTTCTCGGCTTCGCGCCGACCTATTTCGTACCGCTCGCGCAGCGAACGTTTTCCGCGAGCCCGGTGATTCATTTTCATGGGCTCCTGTTCTTCACCTGGTCTCTCTATTTCGTGATCCAGACCTGGCTCGCGGCGTCGGGCCGCGTGGTCAATCACCGCGCGCTCGGGATTGCCGGCGTGTCGCTTGCGACCGCGATGACGATCTTCGGCTTCCTCGCCTCGGTGCACGTGATGCAGCACGCCGCCGCACTTGGGCAGAAGGATGCCGGCATCGGCTTCTCGATCGTGCCGATGAGCGGCATCGCGTTCTTCGCGGTGGTGTTCGTGCTCGCGATTATCAACACGCGAAAGCCCGAGATTCACAAGCGCCTGATCCTGCTTGCCGCGGTCTCGATCCTCGACGCCGCGATCGCGCGCTGGTTCATTACCTTCCTCGCGCCTCCCGGGCCGCCCGGCCCGCCGCCGGTGCCCGTCACGATCGCCCCGGCGGTGGTCGCCTCGCTCCTGCTCGTCGTCGCCATGGTGCGCGACTGGCGCACCGATGGCCGCGTGCACCCGGTCTACATTTACGGCACGCTCGCGCTGCTGGCGGTAAAGGTGCTGAACTGGCCGATCAGCGAGAGTGCCGCGTGGCATTCGTTTGCCGGCGGGATTCTGGCGCTGGCGCAATAGTCACCGCTGTCGTCCCGGACAAGCGCAGCGCAGATCCGGGACCCATAACAACAGGCCGGCGTGGCTACGAAGACTCGGAGTTATAACTTAGCAAAACAACTCTGTCCTGTGGTTATGGGTCCCGGGTTCGCGCCTTGCGCGCCCCGGGACGACGGTGGAGTATGATGCGCCTTAAGCCCCCGCCTTGCACGTGATCCCGCCGTCCACCACCAGCTCGATTCCCGTCACATATTTCGACTCGTCCGACGCCAGGAACAGCGCGGCATTGGCGACGTCCCAGGCCTCGCCCATGTGCCCCATCGGCACCTGCGCATCGCGGGCGCGCCACATCGCCTCGACGTCGCCCTTGGCGTAGCTATTCGCGAGACCCGCGGAATGCTCCACCATCGGCGTCTTCATCAGGCCGGGCAGGACTGCATTCACCCGCACATGGTTCTTCGCGAACTCGATCGCGGTGGAGCGCGTCAGCTGGTTCATCGCGGCTTTGCTGGCGTTGTAGCTGACATAGGAAATCCCGACATGCCGGATCGAGGCGATCGAGGAGATGTTGATGATCGAGCCACCGCCCTGCTTCACCATCACGGGGACGACGTGCTTCATGGCGAGATAGGCGCTCTTGAGGTTGACGTTGAAGACGCGGTCCCAGCTCTCCTCGGCCACCTCGACCACGCTGCCCATCTCGGCGATGCCGACATTGTTGTCGAGCACGTCGATGCGGCCGAAAGCCTTCAGGCACGCCGCGACCATCGCCTCGATCTCGCTCGCGCGCGAGACGTCCGCGGTGAAGGCGGTCGCCTTGCCGCCCTCATCCGTGATGATCTTTGCGGTCTCTTCGGCCGCGGCCCCGTTGCGGTCGACGCAAAACACCTGCGCTCCCTCGCGCGCGAAGGTCACGGCGGTCGCCTTGCCGTTGCCCCAACCCGGCCCGATCGAGCCGGCGCCCACCACCATCGCAACCTTGCCCTTGAGCCGATCCATCGCATTTCTCCCTTGCTGTTGTTCTTGTAGCCCGGATGGAGCGCAGCGTAATCCGGGGCGACTGTTCCCGGATTGCGCTTCGCTTCATCCGGGCTACGGATCGTTGCAGATCTTCATCGTCGTGACGTTAGCACCAATGGGATGCCCGACAATCTCCGAAAGCGTCCGGCACTTTCCGTCATGGCATAGCCGCCATTCACCGGCCGCACCGGAATTACCCAGCACGACCTCCGGTATCGGCGCGCGCGCGGGTCTCCATTGAAACCAGCCGTCGACCAGTCGTGCCTCGGGCGGCGGCTCCATGCCGGGGCCGGTGCCTTTGACCCGCGCCTGCACCAGCTCGAGGCCGGCAGGCGTGACGTGCCAGTCTTCCTGCCAGTCGACCTTCGCGATCGAATGCGTCCACACCAGCGTGAAGGCGGAAAGCGCGAGCGCTTTCACGCCTGAAGCTGTTGCGAAGCAGAGGCTCACGCCGCTTCGACGATGGCCGGCGGACGCTGCCGCCATTGCCACAGCACGAGCGCGGCGGAGAGCAGGAAGCCGGCGGTATCGCTGAAGGCGAAATCGCCGAGCAGGCACAGCGCGGCGCCGAGCGCGACCACGCGCTCGATCAAAGTCAGCCGCGTGAACAGGAAACCGATCGCGACCATGCCGAACAGGCCGATCGCCACCAGCGCCTTCAGGGTCGCGAGCGCCACCGCGCCGTAGAAGCCGAGCTTGGCCGCCATGGGGTCGCCGGCCTGGAGCATCAGCGCCGGGGAATAGACGAAGATGAACGGAATGACGTAGCCGGCGAGCGCGATGCGCATCGCCTCCCAGCCGATCTTGTCCGGGTTTTCTTTCGCGATCGGCGCCGCCGCGAGTGCTGCGAGTGCCACCGGCGGCGAGAGGTCGGCCATGATGCCGTAATAGAACGCGAACATGTGGCTCGCGATCAAGGGCACGCCGAGCTTCGCCAGCGCGGGTGCCGCGAGCGCAGCGGTGATGATGTAGGTCGGGATGGTCGGAATGCCGGTGCCGAGCAGGATCGACAGCAGCATGGTCATGATCAGCGCCAGGAACAGGCTCTTCTCGCCGAGCCCGATCACCCAGCTGCCAAAAATCGTGCCGACGCCGGTCTGCGACATCATGCCGATGATGACGCCGACGATGGCACAGGCCATGCCGACGGTGATGGCGGATTTGGCGCTTTCGGCGAGCGCATCGCGGCACTCGCGCAGGGCCTTGAACCCGCCGCGCACGAACGCGGTGATCACGATCAGGCCGACGACGACGCTCGCGACCGGCACGATCTGGAGGCCGTCGCGCGATAGTGCGGCAACGACCAGCGCGAGCCCGATCCAGAAGATGTAGCGGATCACCATCGACGAGGCGCCGGCGGTAATGCTGGCCCCAAGGATCAGCGTCACCGTCAGTGCGAGGCCCATGCTGCCGGCATAGAGCGGCGTAAAGCCTTCGAACAGCATGTAGACGAGAGCGGCAAGCGGCAGCACGAGGTACCAGCGCGTCACCAGCGCCTTCCAGGCGCTCGGGATCTCCGAGCGCTTCATGCCAACGAGACCGTGCTTGCCGGCTTCCAGATGCACCATCCAGAAGGCGGACGCGAAATAGAGGATGGCGGGGATCGCCGCCGCCTTCACGATTTCCGAGTATTGGACGCCGAGCGTCTCCGCCATGATGAAGGCGACCGCGCCCATCACCGGCGGCATGATCTGGCCGCCCATCGAGGCCGTCGCCTCGACGCCCGCCGCAAACGCGCGGCGATAGCCGAACTTGATCATCAGCGGAATCGTGAACTGGCCGACGGTGACGACGTTGGCGACGCCGGAGCCGGAGATCGTGCCCATCATGCCCGAGGCGAACACTGCGACCTTGGCGGGGCCGCCGCGGGTCCGGCCAAATAGCCCAAGGGAAACGTCAGTGAAGAGCTGGATCATGCCGGCGCGTTCCAGGAACGAGCCGAACAGGATGAACAGGAAGATGTAGGTGGCGGAGACGTAGATCGGAACGCCGTAAAAACCTTCGGTGCCGAACGACAGATGCGTGACGATCTGGTCGAAATCATAGCCGCGATGGTTGAGCGGCGACGGAAGGTACTGCCCGAAGAACCAGTAGAGAAGACACGCGCCGCACATCAGCGGCAGCGCCGCACCCATCAGGCGCCGCGTGCCCTCGAAGATCAGCGCCGCGAGAAGGGTGCCGACCGCGAGATCGAGCCGCGTCGGATCGCCGTCGCGCGCGATCAGGTCGGCATAGAAGATCCATTGGTAGAGGCCGCAGAAGAAGCCCGCGGCGCCGATCACCCAGCCGAGCGTACGGCCAACATCGCTCTTCGCGGTGAAGTTGGCGATCAGGCCGAAGGTAAGGAGAACGAGGAAGCCGACATGGACGCCGCGCACCACCTGGCTCGGCAGATAGTTGAAGGCGGCGACATAGAGCTGGAAGGTGGCGAAGGCAATGCCGATCCAGTAGGCGAGAGTGCCCCACCAGCCCGGACCAAAACCTTCCGGAAAACCGTGCTCGAAATTGTCGAATTCAACCTTGATAGGCCCTGCGGAGCCCTCTACCTGCAACATCGATATGTCCCCGAGCCCTTATGGTGCGTCATTATAACATTGGCAGTGCCACCGCACGCGTCATGGCCGGGCTTGTCCCGGCCATCCACGGCCTACGGTGCGCCAAGAACGTGGATGCCCGGGACAAGCCCGGGCATGACGACACGAATGGAGCTGATCTTACTTGATCAGCCCTTTTTCCTTGTAATAGCGGATCGCGCCGGGGTGCAGCGGAACCGGGCTGCCGGTGGCGGCCGTCTCGAGCTTGATCTCCTTGCCCGCGGCATGGGCGTTCTGCAATTCGGGCAGCGACTCGAAGATCAGCTTGGTCATCTGGTAGGCGAGGTCGTCCGACACCGCGGAGCTGGTTACGAGATAGTTCACCACCGCCGCCGTCGGAACGTCCTTGTCCTGGCCGGTGTAGGTATTGGCCGGAATGATCGCCGAGATGAAGGGCGGGCCGATCTTGTCGATGGTCTCCTTCGGCACCGACACCACCGTGATCGGGATCGAGGTCGAGAGATCCTTCAGCGAGGCGACGCCCAGGCCGGCCGACTGGAGGGTCGCACCGAGCTGGCGGTTCTTCATGAGGTCGACGGACTCGGCGAACGGCAGATATTCGACCTTGCCGAGATCCTTGTAGCTCATGCCGGCGGCGTTGAGGATCGCGCGGGAGTTGAGCTCGGTGCCCGACTTCGGTGCGCCCACCGACAGGCTCTTGCCCTTGAGGTCCGCGAGCGTCTTGATGCCGCTCTCGGCGGTCGCGACGATCTGGATGTAGTTCGGATAGATCGCGCCGATGGTCCTGAGCTTGTCGAGCTTGGCCTTGAAGCCGGCTTCCTCGTCGCCGTCCCAGGCGGCCTTGAGCGAGTCACCCAGCGTGAACGCGATTTCGCCGCGGCCCTGCTGGAGCAGGATCAGGTTCTCAACCGACGCCTTGGTGGCCTGCACCTGCGTCTTCACGTTCGGAATCTTGTCGCCGTAGATCTTCCCGATCGCGACTCCGAGCGGATAGTAGACGCCGGAGGTGCCGCCGGTCAGCACGTTGATGAAGGATTGCGCATGCGCGCAAGGTGCCGACGCCGCCAGGGCAAGAGCCGCGGCCGCGCCGAAAATCGTCCGTTTCATGGTTGTTGTACTCCCCAAACCGGCCGGGAAATTGGCCGGATGGGGGAAGCGGGTCAACCCATCCAAAAGTCACAACAGGACTGCGGTAAACGGCTGACCCGGCTCGATTTTTGGGGAACCCTTGAGGGTGCGGCGAGGTGGCGCAGTCAGGGTCTGGCGCGTGTCGCGCCGTCGCCGGCAAGCCCCACGGTCAAGCCCTCACTGGAAGGTCATGTCCAGACACTTGGAGATGTCGGAGCCGAGGCCGGAGGAGATGATGATGCAGCCGCGCACCTTCTGCGCGGTGACGTCGGCGGCCCAGACCGAATAGCCGCCGGGGCCGAAGAACGAGTTGGTATTCGGCGGTTCGGTCTCGGTCGCGTCGAAATCGTATTTGCCGTCGGTCTCGAAGATGCGCGGCTTCTTGGTGCAGCCGCCGTCGGTCTGGACGTTGATGACTTCCTTGTTGTCGCGAGTCAGCGCCAGCGAGACCTGGCAGCGGAAATATTCCGAGGTCTTGGTATTGAACAGGTAGGTGTAGGATTTGCAGGTCGCGGTGTTGAGCTTGCCCGGGGCGAGGCCACGGCTGCACGAAATCCGCTGGTTGTGGCTGAGCTGGTAGTCATCGGCCCGGGCGGCGGGTGCCAGCGCCGTCGCCAACAGCGCGGCGGCTGAGCAGGCTTTCACGACATGGTTCATCCGAATCATCCCCCTACCAATATTTTTGTCGAATTGCGTTCTAGACTGAAAGCGGAACATAGTCGCGCGGGGACGAAGGGAAAATCACAAACTGCTGGGCAGGACGTGATGCGCTGCGGCGCTTTCGCAAATTGACCTGTAAACGCCGTTCGTGATTTGTTCAAGATGGCAACCCCAATGATGGGGAGGATGGGATGATGGCATTTTCAACGAAGACATTTGCACTTGCACTCACAGCAACGCTCGGCGCATTCAGCGCACCCGCATTGGCGCAGACCGCGGCAACGCCCTGGGAGCTCAAGCCCGACACCGGCTATGCCTATGACAAGGACGGTAAGACCTTCTCCTACAAGATGGGCACCAGCAATGCCGGTGAACTCCTGAAGGGCGCCAAGAAGGTGCCGAAAGGCACGCTGTTCTTCATCGGCCACAACGGCCAGCTCTACATGCGCAGCGGCCCGTATCTCGAAGGCGACGGCAAGTTCAAGTTCGGGTCGGATCAGTAATCCCTCTTTGTCGTCCCGGGGCGCGCGAAGCGCGAACCCGGGACCCATACCCCCAGGGAGCAGTAGCGGCGCGAAGCCGGCAACCGCGAGTCTTCGCCAAACTTTTTCCTGTGGTTATGGGTCCCGGATCTGCGCGCGCCTTAGGCGCGCTTGTCCGGGACGACACCGAATATCTAAAACGCTCCTGCCAGCTCCCGCGCGCCGGCATTGTTGCTGTTACTGTCCATCCGCGTGTCCGTCACCGCCAGCAGCTTGGCCACCGTGTTGTGGCGGATCGCGACCGGGTTGCGCTCGTAGCCGCCGCGCTGGAAGAAGTTCGAGGTCGGCACCTGCTCGCGCATCGCCTGCGGCATCGTCACCATGTCGAGGCCGGTGCCATCGCCGGTGAGGTTCATCATCTCGAGCTCGGCGGCGGTGAGCGGGCGGGTGTAGCCCTTGGCGCGCGCGAACAGCACCGAAGTCAAAAGCTTATGGGTTTGCAGCATCGGGCCGATGTCGATGTCCAGCACCATGGCATGCATGGCCCAGCCCTGCGTGGTGTTGCCGATCTTCTCGTGCTCCGACCAGGTGTCGGGCACCGACTTCGCCTGCGCCACCATCTTCTTCAGCACGGCAAGCTTGTGCTCGAGCGGCTGGCGCGCCGGCCCCGACGTCCGCGCCACCTTGTCGGAGAGCGCGCGGATCAATTCATGGCCCTGCTCGGCCAGCAGCTCGACGCTGTTGGTGGTCAGGAGCTGGTTGTAGCCCATCGCGGTCGAGATCGCGCGCTTGCCGCCATGTTCGATGCCCGCCTGCACGTCGTAGCTGCCGGTGCCGCCGGTCTCGAACGAATAGACCCGCACCGCCTGCTCGCGCGTCAGCCCGGAGGCGAGCGCGTAGCGCGCATAGGCGCGCTTGAACTCGACCTCGCTGGACGGCCGCTGCGGCGTGAACTGATAGAGCTCCCGCGCTGCCTGCAGGAGATCGGCGACCACCGGTATCGGCTTTCTGGTCGGACGCTCCGGCGTTTCCTCCGGCTCCGGATTGACCGGCCGCTTCGGCCCGTTATAGAGCGGCGGATGCTGCAGCACATAATCGTCAAGCGTGACCTGCTGTCCGCTGCGCCGCTTGGCGTTGCGGCCTTTCCGCTTCTCGGAGATCTGGCTCCAATAGGCACCCGCCTCCTCGTCGAAGGCCGCGCGCGCCGCCTGATATTCCTGCAGCTTGCGGCGATATTCGAGCACAGCCGGCGACGCGCCACCCTGCGCAAAGAACTGCGACAGCAACTGGGCCTTGGCATCGCGGACGGCCGGCGGCAGCGCGTCAGCCTCGCCGCCTCGCGCAGTGGTCGCAAGCAGGACGAGCGCGAATGGAACCAGCGCGAGATGTTTTCGAATCGAATGGTGCATGCTGCCCTCTTAGCAGGCATCCGGTAACCGTCACGTTAACGCGCCGTTTACCATCGTCACTTCCAGGCGAACACCGGCTGTTCCAGCTCGGTGACCCGGGTGTGACGTCCCGCCAGCACCTCGCGGAACTGGTAGATCAGCGCCGCGGTTGGCGCGTGAATCAGGCTCGTCTCGTGATGGAAGCGGATCACGCGGCGGGAGCTTTCGGGAATCGCGATGAAGTCGAACGCGTCTTCGCGCTCGATCGTGGCGAGCGCGATGCGGTGGACGGAGGCGACCTCATCCGGGTTCGGCCGGATCGCGGCACTGTCGGCCGTCCAGACCACCACCGGCGTGATCAGATAGCCGGAGCGGGTCGGATAATCGTCGAGCGTGCCGAGCACCTCCGCGTGCGTGAGGCGGAGACCAAGCTCCTCATCCAACTCGCGCAGCGCCGCCTCGACCGGCGTCTCGCCGGCATCGCAGCGACCGCCCGGCAAGGCCCATTGGCCGCGATGGGCGCGCAGGTGTGACGCGCGCAGCGTGAGCAGGAATGCGGTGTCATCGCCGTCACTCGCCGCGGTCAGCGCGACCGCAACCGCCGCGCGCTTCAATGCCGCCGGCGCATCGTCCTCCGGCAGGCGCGTGAAGGCCGCGCAGGCAGCCGCGATATTCCGCCGTGTGGCATCGTCGAACGGTCTCATGGTGCTTGACTACACCACGTCCGGCCCCGATGAAATGAGCTCGCAAGGCCCGCGCAGCAATGGACGACCACATGACCAACAAGGCCGCCGCAAGGCTCAAATCGGACGGCTGGAGGATCCTGGAGACCACGGGCTTCCTGCACCTGATCGGCCCCTTATGGGAGCGCAAGGTCGACGGCCATTACGAATTCGCGCTCGCCACCGAGGACAAGCACCACAATCGCCGCGGCATGGTCCAGGGCGGCGTGATGATGACGTTCGCGGACCGCACCTGCGGCATGACCGCCCGCTACGTTTCCGGCAAGGAATTCATGGCGACGGTGCAGCTCGACACCCATTTCGTCGAGGCCGGCCAGATCGGCGACATCCTGATCTCCCGCCCGCGCGTGGTGCGCTCGACGCGCAGCCTCATCTTTATGAGCACCGAAGTGACGGTGGATGGTCGCTGCATCGTGATGGCGAATGGCGTGTTCAAGATCTTGAAGGGGCCGGCGTAGCGTCGCGCGGTCGGGCTGCCGCTGCTGCGTGCCACACCCACCGCCGTCATTCCCCGCGAAAGCGGGGAATCCAGTACGCCGCGGCTTCTCCGCTCAATCACGAACGTCTCGGCGTACTGGATCGCCCGATCAAGTCGGGCGATGACAGCGAGCATGTGGCGGGCGGCTTCCTCCCCAACCGTCATTGCGAGCGCAGCGAAGCAATCCAGCATCTCACCGCGGATGCATCTCTGGATTGCTTCGCTGCGCTCGCAATGACGGAACTGGGCGGCTATGCTGCCAGCTTCGATAGCGTTGAGGAAATAGCCCATGCAATACCGCCAGCTCGGCCGCACCGGCCTGAAAGTTTCGCCGATCTGTCTGGGCACCATGATGTTCGGCGGGCCGACCGATGAAGCCGCGTCAAACCGGATCATCGCCAAGGCGCATGAGGCCGGGATCAATTTCATCGACACGGCGGATGCCTATTCGAAGGGCGGCTCCGAGGAGGTCGTCGGCCGCGCCATCGGCAACAACCGTCACGCCTGGGTGCTCGCCACAAAACTCGCCAACCCCATGAACACTGGTATGGGCGACGACCCCAACCGTGTCGGCCTGTCGCGCCGCTGGGTGTTGCAGGCCGCGGACGAGAGCCTGAAGCGGCTCGGCACCGACCACATCGACATCTACTATCTGCACAAGGAAGACCATGCGACGCCGCTGGAGGAGACGGTGCGCGCGATGGGCGATCTGATCCGCGCCGGCAAGGTGCGCTATTTTGGCGTCTCGAACTACCGCGCCTGGCGCGTCGCCGAGATCTGCAACATCTGCGACCGGCTCGGCATCGACCGGCCCGCGGTGAGCCAGCCTTATTACAATGCCATGAACCGCATGCCGGAGGTCGAGCACTTCCCGGCCTGCTCCTATTACGGCCTCGGCATCGTCCCCTACAGCCCGCTGGCGCGCGGCGTGCTCACCGGCAAGTACAAGCCCGACGCAGCGCCGGACAAGGAGACACGCGCCGGCCGCAACGACACCCGCATGATGCAGACGGAATGGCGGCCGGAATCGCTCCAGCTCGCGCAGGAGATCAAGACCCACGCCGAGAAGAAAGGCATCACCGCCGGCCAGTTCGCGGTCGCCTGGGTGCTGAACTCCGCCTTTGTCAGCTCGATCGTCGCCGGCCCACGCACCGAGGAGCAGTGGGACGGCTACATCCGCGCGCTCGACTACCGCTTCACGGCGGATGACGAGGCGCTGATCGACAGGCTGGTCGTGCCGGGCCATCCCTCGACGCCGGGCTACAACGACCCGGCCTATCCGATCGAAGGACGCCGCGCGCGGACGGCTTGAGAGCTTAAGACGATGACGGCGCACGAAGACCGCTACGGCCTTTCGCTCTCCACGTCTTCGCACGAAGCGGCAAGCGCCTATCGCGAAGGCGTCGATCTCATGCTGGCCGGTTGGACCGGCACGGCGGAGGCGCTGGAACGCGCGATTGCGGCCGATCCGGATTTCGCGCTGCCCCACATCGCCCGCGCCCGCGTGCATGCTTTCTATCAGCAGGGCGATCTCGCGCGGCAGAAGGCGGCTGTGGCACGCGAACGCGTCGCCAAGCGCGGCACGGAGCGCGAGCGCTCGCATGTCGAGGCGCTGGCGCTTGCGATCGAGGGCCGGCTGCCCGAGGCGATCGCATCGACGCTGAAACACGTCGACGCATGGCCGCGCGACGCCGTGGTGCTGTCGCTGCCGCTAGGCGCATTCGGCCTGTTCGCGTTCTCCGGCATGCCCGATCACGACCGCGCGCGGCACGAGCTGTGCGAGCGCGTCGCGCAGCATTATGGCGAGGACTGGTGGTTTCTCACCATGTCCGGCTGGGCGATGACCGAGAATGGCGACGTCGCGCGCGGCCGCGGCGTCACCGAGCGCGGCTTCGACCTGCGCCGTCAGAACGCCCACGCCGCACACGCCGTGCTGCATGCGATGTTCGAGGACGGCTCAATCGACGCGGCTGACCGCCTCATCGACGAATGGATCCCCTCTTACGACCGCGCCGGCATCCTGCACGGCCATATTCGCTGGCACCAGGCGCTCGGCGCGCTCGAGCATGGCGATGCCGCCCGCGCGCTTGCGATCTATGCCGACGTGCTCCAGCCCTCCGCCACGCAGGCGCCGCCGCTCAACGTCATCACCGACGGCGCCTCGCTGCTCTGGCGCCTGTCGGCTTACGGCCACAGCGTGCCGGAGTCGCTCTGGCTCGAGGCCGACGCCACCGCGCAAAAGCTGTTTCCGAAATCGAGCCTGCCCTTTGCCGACGTCCACATGGCGCTGTTCACTGCGGCGACGCAGAACCAGGAGGCGCTCGCCGCGCGCCTCGCGGCGATCGAGCAGCGGCTCGGCGACGGCAAGCTGCCGGCCGGTCCCGTGGTGCCGGCGATCTGCCGAGCGCTCGCGGCCTTCGCCCGCGAGGATTACACCTTATGCGCGCAAACGCTCGCGCCCGTCCTCGGCGAGGTCGTGCGCATCGGCGGCAGCCATGCCCAGCGCGAACTGATCGAGGATACCTACATCGTCGCGCTCATGCGCAGCAGCGAGCTGCCCCGCGCCCGCGCGCTGCTCGACGCCCGCCTGCACCGCCGGCCGTCCTTGCGCGATACGCGCTGGCAGGCGGCGACCGTTTAGCTCTGCCACGAAAAAAACATCGGTCTGGCAGCAAGTGGCCTGCTAGGACGGGACGGGGCGATCGGATGAATCGCCGATGGGTGGCGCGGTGGTATTCCAGTCGGGTTTAGCTGAACAAACGGGTTCGCAACCAATTTGTGGTTCGCTCGTTGTTGAGCGGAACTTTTCCGCCGCCGTGGCCCCCTGGCATACGAGCCTGATGATGCGCCTCCGCCGACCGGTCCTCGCCGCGGCCCTCGCGATTCTCGCAAGCCCTTGTTTTGCTGAGTCTTCTGCGCCCATCCCCGTCAACAACCCGCCGGCGCAAAACGCCTTCATCGACCTGCTGGCGCTGATGTCGGGCCACTGCAAGACGCTGAAGGTCGCGGGGCGCACCTTCGCTTGCAAGACGGTGGCTTACGCCCATGGTGACAAGGGCCGGGTCAATTTCGCGGTCGCCGTCGACGATCCTTCCGACGCCAACCATGTCGTTTCGTTCTCCGGCGAGAACGGCCAGCGGGCGGACGACAATTCCTACGAGCTGCGAATCGACCGCATGCTGCTCAATTCCAAGGACCGGCCCAAGGTCGACGGCCTGCCGGTGCCGGCCGAGCAGACCTCGACCGGCGTTTGCCGCCAGACCGGCAATTTCGCCGCAAGGAAGGTCACCGACGTCACCTGCACGGCGACCGACAGCGAGGGCCGCCGATACGAGCTGCTGTTCGTCTCCGATGGCAAGCCGGTGAGCGTGCGCCGCATCCGGCAATCGTCGCCATCGATCCAGGATCCGTTCAAGTAGCAGCCCGTTCAAGTAGCGGCCATTCGCGCCGCCCGGCCTGTCACCGGGACCGGCGCGCATCCTTCCGTTGAAACTCCAGGTCGGGCGGGTATGCTTTCGCCTGCGTCCTCATCGAGGAGGCCCGACTGCAACCGGAAGCGGGGCGATGAGTCCAGCAATGCGTATCATCACCGGGCTCGCGCGCATCCTGATCATCTTTCTGTTTGCTAGCCTGTCGCGTGAATGCATCGCAGCAGACGGGCCGCAGCAGCGTTCGATCCTGGTTCTGGAAGAAGCCGATTTTCGCTCGCCCTTCTATTCGGAGATCTTTGCCGGTATCCGTGCCGCCGCGAAGCAGAGCGGGACGACACAGACGGTGATCTACGGCGAGAGCCTCGATCTCGCCCGCTTCCCGGGACCGGACTACGAAGAGAGTCTGGTCGGTCACCTCAAGACAAAATATGCGCACCGGCCGATCGACGTCATCGTTTCGATCGGCGTCGCATCGGCGAAATTCCTTCAGAAGCGCAAGCAGGACATCTGGCCTGCCCCGCCCGTCGTCTACGGCTTCGTGCCCGATCTGCCCGAGACGCGCGCGCTGTTCCTGCCCAACACGACGGCCATCTTTGCACGGGTGAGGCCGGCACATCTCCTGACTGCGGCACGCGCCATCGTTCCCGACCTGACCCGCGTCGTCCTCGTCGGCGACGCCTGGAAGAATCCGCTGGTCTACGGTCACTGGAAGCAGGACTTCGCGGCCGCAATGCCCGATCTCGAAGTCACCGATCTCTCCGACGCGGTGCTGCGTGACGTCCGCAAGCACGTCGCCTCCCTGCCCGCCCGCTCCGCGATCCTGACCTCGGCGATGTATTCCGACGGCGAAGGCACCTATTATTCGCCCGTCTCGGCACTCGCACGCGTCGCCGAGCACGCGAACCGCCCGATCGTGATTACGTCCGATACCTTTCTCGGGCGGGCGGGCGTGGGCGGCTTCCTGCTGCTGCCCGAAACCATCGGAAGGGAAGCCGGCGAAGTGGCGATGCGGATTCTCGACGGAGAAGCGCCGTCGCGCATTCCGCCATTTGCGGGAGACAACGTGAAGCCGATCTTCGATTGGCGGCAACTGAAACGCTGGAACGTGGATGAAGCCAATCTGCCCGCGGGCAGCGAGGTGCGTTTCCGCCAGCCGAGCTTCTGGGAGCAGTATTACTGGCACTCCACGATCGTTGCGAGCGTGGTGCTGGTGCAGGCGCTGATGATCGCCGTTCTGCTGCGCGAGCGCCGCTTGCGCTTCCTCGCCGAGGTCGAGGCACGTCAGCGCATGTCGGAGCTCGCCCACATGAACCGCCGCGCGACCGCGGGAGAGATGACCGCCTCGATCGCACACGAGCTGAACCAGCCACTCGCCGCGATCCTGATCAATGCCGAAACGGCTCAGCAGGTGTTGCGCAATCCGGCCCCTGATCTCGGCGAGGTCACGAACATTCTGGACCACATCCGCCGTGACGATCAGAGGGCCGCCGAAGTCATCGGCCGGCTGCGCTCGTTTCTGAGGCGAGACCCGACCGAACGGCACGAGCTCGACCTCAACGCGACGGTCGGCGAGGTTTTCCGATTCCTCTCCGTGCAGGCCCTGACCCATGATGTCGAACTCACGACGGAGCCATCATCCGCCAACATCCGCGTGAAGGCCGACAAGATCCAGTTGCAGCAAGCCATCCTGAATCTGGTCGTGAACGCCATGGATGCAGTGGCGCATCTTCCGGACGATCGGCGCCGCGTCGTCGGTCGAACAAGCCTTTCCGACGGCAATCTGGCCATTGTCTCCATCGTCGATACGGGCGACGGCATCATGGCGGAAAAGGTGAGCGAGATCTTCCAGCCGTTTTTCACGACCAAGGCGCAAGGCATGGGAATAGGTCTCTCGATCGCCCATACCATCGTCGCGGCACATGGCGGGCGTATCTGGGCCGAAAACGCACCCTCAGGCGGCGCTGTTTTTCATGTCAGCCTGCCGCTGGCAGCGCCGCGATAGCTGCGATCGCAGAGTTGAGGCGATTGACCTGTCGACCACCGCATGGTGTCGTGTGGCGACGTCATCAATTCCCGGGTGACATTGCGGCCATGCTTTGGAGCGATTCATGACGCACGACCGCCTGTTTCTGCTGCGCCCCGGCTTCGAGGATCCGGCCTTTCCGGGCCAGCGCTTCTATTGCTGGCATTGCGCGCTGATCGAGGGCGTGCTCGCCTCGTTTCCGAAGCTCGCCGAAAAGCTCGACGTTGAGCGGATCGCATGGCCGCGGCCAAGGCTGCCGGTGATCGCGCTGGTCGGCGAGGAGAACCAGTCGCTGCCGCTGCTCGTGCTGGCCGACGGGACGACGTCGCCGCACCAGACCGGCAGTCACCACGGCCGCGCCTTCATTGCCGACAAGGACGCGATCCTCGCCGCGCTCTCCGAACGCCACGGGTTTCCCGATCCGCATCCGTGAGGGCCGTGCACGCGCGCAGCTCTCTGCGTCCGGGGCACGAGAGCTGTCGCGAAACGAGGGAAAATCGACATTGCCTGCCACGTCGGTCACCCCGCATACTTCGTGCAGCAAGCAAGTCTGGAAGCCGCTCCTTATGCCCCACTCCCTCCCCGCCCTCATCGTCGTCGACGTCCAGCGCGCATTCGACGAATGGGAGGCGGCCGGCAAGCGGCGCAACAATCCGGACGCGGTGGCGCGCATCGCCGATCTCCTCAAGGCATTAAGGAAGCGCGGCGCGCCGATCTTCCACATCCGCCACGAGGGCACCAAGCCGAGTTCGACGTTCCTGCCGCAAAGCTCCGGCTACGCGGTCAAGGAGGAGGCGCGCGAAGCGCCGGGCGAGGCGGTGATCGTCAAGCGCGTCAACAGCGCCTTCATCGGCACCGATCTCGAGACACGCCTGCGCGCGGGCAACATCACGACGCTCGTGATCTGCGGCGCCACCACCAATCATTGCGTCGAGACGACGACGCGGATGGCCGGCAATCTCGGTTTCGACGCGAGCCTCGTGCGCGATGCGACCTGGACCTTCGACCGAATCGGACCAGATGGCGACAAGCATTCGGCTGAAGAGATTCATGCGATGACGCTGTCGAATCTCAACGGCGAATTTGCGCGCATCGTCGCCGCAGCCGACGTGATCGCTTCGCTCGAAGCGATGCGACAATAGATCGCGCGACATCATTCACACGTCGATCAGAACTTCGTCTGCGTCGTTTCGACGCCCGCACTGGCCGGAACGCAGCGGGCAGCCATCTGTTATCACGTGACTTCTCAACTGGAGTGATGACATGAAGTATCTCTTTGTCGCGATGGCTGTGGGTGCAGCGGCGCTCGCCGGCGGATCCACGGCCAACGCGGCGGGCAAGGCCAGCGCGAAGCAGAACGCGCCAGCCGGCCAATCCACCGACATCAGCGCGCAGCACAGGCACCACCACCACCACGGCCATCGCCATCACCAATGGCGCCATCACCACCACGGCTACTATAGTCCGCACTACCGGAGCTATGGTTATTATCCGCGGCACCACGGCTATTACGGCGGCGGACCGTACGGCTATTATGGTGGCGGAGGTCCCGGCGTGACGTTCAGCTTCGGCGGCGGCCGCTGGTGAGACATTAGGCCCGCCTTGTGCGGGCCTTTTTTCATCCCCGCAAAATCATCTCCGCAGTTTCCAGTCCGCTCGCCAGCGCCGCCTCGACCGTCCCCATGTCGCGGCCGCGATAGAGCGCTTCGCCGGAGAACAGCACCGGGCCGTCGGCGCGCGCGAGGATCGCCTGGGCCGCGCGCGTCCGCGGCGTTGCCCAGGAATAGGCGCCGCGGGCGAACGGATCGTGCAGCCAGTTGGTCGCCGCAGTCGTCACGAGATCGCGCGCGATGTCGTGGCGCGACACGCCGAAGATGGCCGCAAGCGAATCGACCCCGGCATCGATCAGCCCTTGCCGATCGAGCTTCGCAAGCTCGGCCGTCCGCGGCCCGCCGAACCAGCCGGTGAGCACGGGATGCTGGTCCGGATGCCGCGTCCACCACACCGGGATCGGCTGGTCAGACAGCAGGAAGGTCATGTCCGCGAGATCTTCGCTTCGCTCGCGCCACCACGGCCGCGCGAACCGCAGCAGGATTTTTATCACGCTGCCGAAGCCGATATCGTCAGCTGCCGCAGCCTTCGCGCGTGCGGGCTCCGGAAGCGCGATCTCGCGCAACAACGGCAGCGGCACGGTGAGGATCGCGCGATCGCAGCCGTGCACGTCGGCGGCGGCACAGCGGACGGCGAGCGCGCCGCCCGTCTCCTCGATTGCCGACACCGCGCAGCCGAAGCAAAACGTCACGCCAAGCCCGCGGCACTCGCTCGCCAGAAAATCGATCAGCGCGCCGTAGCCGCCGACGATGCGCGCCTGGGTGTGATGCCCGCCGTCCATCCATTCCTCGCGCAGCGCCAGCGTCGAGGCGCGCTCGGGGTCGGCGGCGTCGTAGCCCTCGACCATGCGCTCGATCGAATGGCGCAGCTGAACATACTCGGGGTCGGCAAAATGACGGCGCAGGAAATCGGCAACCGTGAGGTCATCCTTCAACGCCCCCAGCGCGGCGTACAGCTCTGCCTCGTGCGGATCGTGACGGTCTTCGTGCGAGAGCCTCGTGCCGTCAAAGCTCCACTGGGTGCCTGCGATCTCCTGCAGCGACAGTCCCGCCTCGCGCACGAGCTTGCGCGTGACTGGCGCCTCGCCATGGACGAATTCGGCGCCGCCATCGGCGGGGTAGCCGAACTCCGACGCCGGCAGCGGATCGATGCGCCCGCCGCAGCGCTCGCGCGCCTCCAGGATCGTGACCGTCCTGCCCGCACGTGCCAGCTCGCGCGCCGCCATCAGCCCGGCCGCGCCGGCACCGACGATGACGATGTGCTCCAATTGTCCCATGCCGATGCCTTACTTGGGCATCGCTTGCGGGTCGTTATTGATCAGATACCGCAGCAGCAGAACGCCACCGCCGAGGTCGCGCGTGCTCTCCAGCGTCATCGCGGCGAGCGGCGCGCGCTTGTCGCGGTCCGCGTCCGTCGAATCGAACACGAAGGGTGCGCCCCTGGCGCCATCGATCGTGGGGCTGAGGATCAGGTTGAATTCGTCGATGAGGCCGGCGCGCAGGAATGCGCCGTTGGCAACGCCGCCGCCCTCGACCAGCAGGCGCTTCACCCCCAACTCCCGATTGAGGATGTCCACCGCCAGCGCGAGGTCGATCTCGGACTTGCCGGCGAAGATATAGGACACACCCTCGCCGCGGAGCCCGGCCAGATGCGAATCCGGCACGCCCTCGGTCAGCACCACCACGATCGGGTCACCGCCGATGTCTGGCCGGCCCCAGCCGATCTTGCCCTGCGCATCGAGC
Source organism: Bradyrhizobium sp. Mp27 (assembly GCF_029953005.1). Lineage (NCBI taxonomy): Bacteria > Pseudomonadati > Pseudomonadota > Alphaproteobacteria > Hyphomicrobiales > Nitrobacteraceae > Bradyrhizobium > Bradyrhizobium sp. Mp27. Next base: position 59,051 of record NZ_JASAUS010000044.1, read on the forward strand.
ACGACGCCGTAGGTTTTCGCATCGCGCCGCGCGAACCAGCTTTGGCGGGGAAATGTCTCGCCCGCCGTTGCGGGATAGGGCTTGCCCTTGGCGAACTCGGAGCCGGTGACGCGGCCGATCACCCAGGCGTCGCCGCCGAGTTCGTCATGGATCTTCTCGAACCAGTCTGTGCCCGCCCCCTTCGGCCGCCAGCGGCTGGGATGCGTGCGGCCGTCCAGGCTGGAGTGCATCAGGCAAATGACGTAGGGCTTCATGCAATTCTCCGGGTACGCTTCAGGCCGCTGATCCATCGCGCCCGGTGCGATCGTTCACGATCACCGCCAGCGGATTGAGCTTGGGCGGCGCGACGAGCTTGAGCGTGTTGCTGTCGTGATGATTGAACGGCGCGCCGCGCACGAACAACTCGGTCTGGATCAGATAGCTCCAGCTTCCGTCATCGTTGAAGGTGATGTCGCAGCGATAAGAATCGGTGCGGAAGGCCTGTTCCAGGAAATCGGTCGAGCAGATTCCGTAAGCGGTATCGCCGCGCTTCGCCGTGACCGATATCTTCCTGTCATCCGGCCCGGCCTTGCCCGAGGCGAGCAAGACCTGTCCGCGGGGAATCGCGAGCGTCTGCATGATCAGCCCGGTCGCGGGCTCCCACAGCCAGTAGCCGACCTGGTCGTGGAAGGTGATGTCTTCCTCGGGCGTGTTGATGTGGATGTGATAGCGCAGCCCATAAAACAGCTGCGGCCCGTTGGCCTGCGGGTCGATTGGGTCCATGCGGATGCGCTCGATGAAGGTCCGCCGCTCCGGCCCCTCCGCCTTCGGATTGATGTCGATGCCCTTGTCCGCCTGCCAGCTCCCTGCGAGACGGCGGAGCGGGCCGAGATTGGCAAGGCCGTCGGGCGAGACGTCCTCGGGCTCGGTGAAGATGTCTGCGGGAATGGGAAGCATGGGAACCTCGCGTCAAGTTGCGGGGAGCAGCAATAGCACAAGGACGGCGGGAATCGACTGGAATGGAACCAGAGCGCGCGCCGGGTGTTATGTACGCTTGGGCACGAGCCCTCGAAAGCCGGCTCGAATGGGCAAGGACGCCCGTGTCACGCGTAGCGGGGGATCCGGTGCTGTCTGTGAAGGCTGCTCGGCGGTCGATTGAAATGGGCTTCCTCGCTGACGGAGGCGAGCTGGGCGCGATGATGAGCGCCCGCGACTGGTCGGATTCACCGCTCGGTCATCCCCGCGATTGGTCTCAGGCGCTGAAAACGACGGTCAGCATGCTGCTGGCCGCGCAAGCCCAGATCGTCCTGTTCTGGGGGCCCGACTTCGTCGCGCTCTACAATGACGCCTACGCCCCGGGCATCGGCGCCAATCATCCCCGCGCCCTCGGTCGCCCCGCCATCGAAAACTGGGGCGAGCTGTGGGACGATCTCGAACCACTGCTATCAGGCGTACGCCGGACCAGAAAGACATTCGCCGCCAAGGATCGACCGTTCTACGTCGAACGCCACGGCTACGGCGAAACCAGCTACTGGGACGTCTCCTACTCGGCCGTGCGGGACGATGACGGCTCGGTCGGCGGAGTGCTTTGCATCGTGTCCGAAACGACGGAGCGCGTGCTGGGCGAGACGCGGCTGCGGGCGAGCGAAGCGCGATACAGGGAGCTGACCACGACTCTCGAGCAGCGCGTCGCCGAACGCACCGCCGAGCGTCATTTGCTGGCGACGATCGTGGAAACCACCGACGGACAGATCCAGGCGCTCGATCTCGATTATCGCTGGCTCGCAATCAACACGTCCTGCGCCGATGCCTATCAGCGCATCTACGGCAAGCGGCCGCAGATCGGCGATTCCCTGCAGCAGTTCCTGGCCGACCGGCCCGAGCATCTCGCTGCGGCAACCGCGATCTGGAGCCGGGCGCTGGCCGGCGAAGCCTTCACCAACATCGATGAGTTCGGCGATCCCCGGTTCGACCGCCGCGTCTACGAGATGAAGTTCGAGGCGCTCCGCGCTCCGGACGGCACGCGGATCGGCGCGTTCCTGACCGGGGTCGACGTGACGGATCGCCTGGAGGAGCAGGCGCGGCTCGCGCAGGCCGAGGAAGCGCTCCGCCAGGCCCAGAAGATGGAGGCCATGGGCCAACTCACAGGCGGCGTCGCGCACGACTTCAACAATCTGCTCACACCGATCGTCGGCCTGCTCGACCTGTTTCAGCGCAAGGGCATCGGCGGCGAGCGCGAGCATCGCCTCATCGCCGGCGCGGCACAGGCGGCCGAGCGCGCCAAGACGCTGGTTCAGCGCCTGCTCGCTTTCGCGCGGCGGCAACCGCTTCAGGCCATTCCCGTCAACATCGGTCTCCTCGTTGCCGAGATGGGCGACCTGATCTCGAGCACGACCGGGCCGCAGATCCAGGTCACCGTGGACACGCCGGAAGACCTTCCCGCGGCCATGGCCGATCCCAACCAGATCGAGATGGCGATCCTGAATCTCAGCGTGAACGCCAGGGATGCCATGCCCGGCGGCGGCAAGTTGCGCATCTCGGCGAAGGCCCAGACGGTTGGAGACTCTCACAATTCGGAATTGGCACCGGGCGCCTATGTCTGCATCTCCGTCGCCGACACCGGAATCGGCATGGACGAGTTCACACTGGCCCACGCCGTCGAACCGTTCTTCTCGACCAAGGGCGTCGGGCGAGGCACCGGTCTCGGTCTCTCGATGGTCCACGGCCTTGCGTCACAGCTCGGCGGCGCGCTGACGATCCGGAGCACCGTGGGCGCGGGCACGACGGTCGAGCTGTGGCTGCCGGTCAGCCACGCCGTCGCGAGCGCCATTGATGCCGTCCCGCAATCAAAACTGCGGCCACAGCCCGTCGGCACGGCTCTGCTGGTGGATGACGAACCGCTGGTGCGCATGAGCACCGCCGAGATGCTGGGCGAGCTCGGCTACAATGTCGTTGAAGCCGGCTCGGCGGAGGATGCGCTTCAGCGCGTCAGGGAAGGCCTGCGGCCGAACCTGCTCGTCACCGACCATTTGATGCCCGGCATGAGCGGAACAGACCTCGGCCTCGCGCTGCGCAATCAATATCCCGAGCTCCAGATCCTCGTCGTGTCAGGCTACGCCAACAACGAGGGCATCACGCCGGACCTGTCGCGGCTGACGAAGCCGTTCCGAAGCGATGAGCTGGCGGCGAGCCTGGCGAGCTTGGCGAAGGCGGGGCGGTAGGCGACGCAAGCGGGCGAGTAGCTCGCATGAGCGAAAGCGACATGCCGGTGCGATGATGTGTATCGGCGATCACGCCGTGATGATCGATGCGCGGGCGACCGGCGGACGAACCTCCTCCACCCCAGCCGCATCTACTTCAACGCCAGACTCTGGGCGTGAACTGAGAAGACCGAGGTGGAGGCCCGCCGGTTCACGCTGACGGGCTCGCTACGTTCTAAGAGCGTCAACCGCGTGGGCGACGAGAACGCCAATGCTGAGTACGATCAGGCAAATAATCGCCGCTTGAAATAACATCGAAGTAAATTCCGTGGGCCAGGGTCGGCTTTTATAAGCCCTCACATTCCGCCAGCATTTGGCCACCCAGAAGGCGCTTCGGTGTCCGCCTCGTTACAAGTATGCAAGGTTCATTGGCCTTGCGCGACGACGTCTCACCCCTTCAAAGCGGTGCGAGAATCTACCAGTCGATCAGCAGCACAACGATTGCCAACATGGCGTAGATAGTCCTGCGGCCGATCCGGTTCATTCGAAAACCTCGTATTCGAACGCCACTCCCTCAGGATCGTTCTCTACGAACCATGCTTCCGCGGCATCCTGGGTGGCGAAACGGGGCTCGATATCCGAAAGCCGTACGTCATCCGGCCAGCGGTCCGCATTCAAGGACATGCAATGGCAATTGTTACGTTTACCTACAAGCGCCTGAATCGCATGAGCGCTTTTCGCGTCAGGTAGCATCAATAAACGCCCCAGCGTCTGGCAAGGGCTTTTACTGGCGTTATTCCCCTCGCGCCGCCAGTATATTCACCTTCATCCATCCACGGAGATCGATATGCATCGTGTCGCTCCGATGCTGACGTTACTCACTGCCGCTGTATTCCTTGCTTTTTTGGAGCCAGTCCGAGCTGTCGAGGCGGATCGATACTGCCTGCGAGGTCGCAATTGGGGCTTTCCGGGCAATTGTCAGTTCGCCACCCGCCCGCAATGCCTGGCTGCTGCTTCTGGCACGAACGCATATTGCGGCATCAACCCGCGCTATGCCGCTCCGCGGCGGCGCTAGTCACCGCTCGGAGCTATTCGGCGGCACGGCATGGCAGAAGCGGTCAATCAAGGAAGGCCCCCCGATGCGAAAGCTTGCACTGTTCGTCATCCTGCTCTCGTTCGCAGGAATGGTCCCTTCCAGCGAATCATTTGCTCAGAGTGCGCTGCGAGGTGCCGTCATCGGTGGTGCTGTTGGTGGTCGCCGCGGCGCTGCCATAGGGGCGACGGCCGGAGCCATCGCGGGCGCCCACCGGCGACATCAACATTGGCATCGATATTATTGGAGGAACGGCAACTGCTGGTACCGCTCGACCAGCGGAAGGTCGCACCGCGTGTCGCATCGGTACTGCCGTTGAGCCCTCGCGTAGCGGGCCGTGCGACTGGCCTACAGAAAAGATCGAGAACGGCAACTCAATAAGGAGATCGCAATGTTCTTCGCTCAGGAAGGATTCACATATCGAAATTTTCTGATGGATCCCCGCGGGTCACTTCAAATTCCTCCGGGTGTGGTCAGTCAAATTCCTCCACCCGCGAGGCAGGACAAGGGACTGTTAGTTTGAGTTTGTTTCCCGGGCAAGAGCTTC
>NZ_JASAUS010000045.1:0-62695 GCF_029953005.1 Bradyrhizobium sp. Mp27
CCAACCTCGGCTTCCATGACTCGATGGAAGCCACTGTGGACCCTTATCCCGGGGTCCCGATTGGATGCCGATCACCCCGAAAACGGGGTCCTTATTCCATGCCGAAACACACGAGGTCACCTCGGAGCGGATTCGAGACAAGATTGCCGCCTCCAAGCGGAAGGGGCTGTGGGTTGGTGGCCCGCTGCCGCTCGGCTACGAGATGAAGGACGGCAAGGTCATCGTCGTTGAGGAGGAAGCCGAACAGGTCAGGTTTATCTTCAAACGCTATCTCGAGCTCAGCGGCGTCAACGCCCTTGTTCGGGATCTCAGGCAGCGGGATATCCGGACCAAGGCCAGACCGCTCGCCACCGGTGCTACCAGGGGCGGCATTCCGTTTGGGCGCGGGACGCTGTTCTACCTCCTGCGGAACCACTTCTACATCGGGGAGGTCAAATACAAGGGCGAGATCCTGCCGGGGGAGCAGCCGCCGATCATGGACCGCGGCACGTTCGATGCCGTCCAGCAGAAGCTGACCGATCAATGGTCGACCCGCTCGACGATCCGCAACGCTTCCGATCCTCTGCTGGCCGGCCTGTTATTCGACGATGCCGGCTACCGCATGGTGTCCACCCACGCGACCAAAGCTAGCATTCGCTATCGCTACTATGTCTCGTCGCCGCATCTTCTTGGCGAATCCAAGTCGGCAGCGCTCGGATCGGTCTCTCGCGTTCCAGCGGCCAATATTGAAGAACTTGTGGTCAAATCGCTAAAGGAACATCGGGCCACAGAGAATGTGGCCTTCGCACCCGATGTTGCGCACGACTTTGATCGCCAAACGATCCTCGAATGGGTCGAGCGCATCGATGTCCACCGCGATCGACTGGTGGTGCGGCTCAAATCCGATCATCCAGCAGACCTTGCCGACGCCGCCAGCTCCCGCGATGGGCCTCATCTCTCGATCCCATGGGAGAAGCCGCCATTCAAAAGGTCGCGACAGATCTGCTGCCGCAGGGCGTCTCACGCAATGCAGTGCGGCCGGAACGCGCCGAGCGCCGCGCCCGGCTTGTGACCGCGATTGCGCGCGGCCGGCGCTGGCTCGCCGAAATTGTCTCCGGTTCGGTCACTTGCGTCGACCAGATCGCGTCGCGTGAACGCTGCAGCGTCCGTCAGGTCAACATGACGATCTCGCTCGCCTTCCTTGCCCCGGATCTGGTCAAGGCCGCCGTCGAGGGTCGCTTGCCCCGCGGCATCGGCGTTGAACGGTTGCGCGAGGCGCCCGCGGAGTGGCGCGGCCAGTTCCAAGCGCTCGGGCTCAATCCGCAATAACCGCCGGGAAATCAGGAATCGGCATCCGAGTCCGACCGGCCGCCTCCATCCCAATCCAAACCCGCCAGGAACGGAATTTTTTGGTGCATAGACCGGAGGTCGGATACCGCGCCGCGACGGGTGAGCTACGCGACAGAGACCGGAATTCCAGAACCGGTCCCTCGGAAAGCCCACAAGAACGCAACGCTTTTCGTCCGGTCAAAGCCGTCCGGTTCGGCGAGGATACTATAATGGAGACTATCTGGACCAAACTGCATGATCCCGCGCATTCATCGAACCAGTCTCCGAAACTCGGGCCAGGAACGGAATTTTTTGCTGCGGAGACAGGCCCGCGAAATGGGCTCATTCGGCTCGATTGCATGAGCAGAGACTTTGCTAACCAGAGATTTCGGCAGACATGTCTTTGAAATTGCGGCGCCACTGCGAGCGCCCCACTCTCTATACAACTACAGAGAGTGGGTGGTGGGCGCGACAGGGATCGAACCTGTGACCCCTACCATGTCAAGGTAGTGCTCTCCCGCTGAGCTACGCGCCCTAGATGTCTCTAGATCGGGTCGGGTCCCTATAACGGCTCAGGGGAGCCGGTGCAAGGACCGAAGGGGGCCGATTTAGGCCGCCAGCATCTTGTTCACTTCGCTGACCAATTCGCGCAGATGCACGGGCTTGGACAGCACCTTGGCGTTCTTGGGGGCGTCCGAATCCGAGTTCAGGGCGACCGCGGCGAAGCCGGTGATGAACATGATCTTGATGTCGGGGTCGAGTTCCGAGGCCCGGCGGGCGAGCTCGATACCGTCCATCTCCGGCATCACGATGTCGGTCAGCAGCATCTCGAACGGCTCTTCCCGGAGCCGCTGATAGGCGGCCATGCCGTTGTCATGGGACGAGACCTGAAAACCAGCGTTTTCCAGCGCCTTGACCAGGAAACGGCGCATGTCGTTGTCGTCTTCGGCGAGCAGGATTTTGGGCATGGCAGGAAACGTCAAATCCCCAGAGGATATCAGCAGAGGTTACTAAGCCCGACAGAGGGTAAATTTGGGGTGAAAATCTTTACCCTGGGCTGGCTGCGCTGCCGGTCCCTTGTGAACCCGAATGCGGCACGAATCAATCGAGCCGCGCCGGCGCATCCCCGCTTCCCCGCCCACACGGTTAAGACATGTTCCACCGCCAATCACATCTTTTCGCTTGGCAGAATGGTTGCGATTCCAGACAATGACGACACATAAGAGCCGCTCCACCGGCCGAATCAATTCGATCCGAGACTCGGATCCTGCGGCGCGAAGGGACGAAGCCTGAGAAGATGACCCGGTTTGACGGCGACGTGTCGCCCGCCTTCGAGATCGTGGAGCCCGCGCAATGGCGCGCGCCTGTCATCTTCAATTCGCCCCATTCCGGCTCGACCTATCCGGACGAATTCCTCAGCGCCTCCAGGATCGACCTGACGACGCTGCGGCGGTCCGAAGATTCCTTCATGGACGAGCTGATCGGCCATTTGAGCGAGCGCGGCTTTCCGACCGTGCGGGTCAACTTTCCCCGCTCCTATGTCGACGTCAATCGCGAGCCCTATGAGCTCGATCCCCGCATGTTCACCGGACGGCTGCCGAGCTTTGCCAATACCCGCTCGATGCGGGTCGCCGGAGGGTTAGGCACCATCCCGCGCGTGGTCGGCGACGGCCAGGAGATCTACCGCGAACGCATCCTGGTCGATGATGCGCTGGCGCGGATCGAGACGCTCTACAAGCCCTATCATCGCGCGCTGCGCCGGCTGATCAACAAGGTGCACCAGATGTTCGGCACCGTGGTGCTGGTCGACTGCCACTCGATGCCCTCGGTCGGCGTTAGCAGGGACGAGCCGCGGCGGCCCGACATCGTGATCGGCGACCGCTACGGCACGAGCTGCACGCCGCTGCTTCCGGACAGGGTCGAGGAGACCATGGGCGGGCTCGGCTATTCGATCGGCCGCAACAAGCCCTATGCCGGCGGCTTCATCACCGAGCATTACGGCAACCCCGCAAGCGGCCTGCACGCGGTGCAGCTCGAACTCAACCGCGCGATCTACATGGACGAGCGGCGGCGCGAGCGCAGTCCGCGCTTTGCGCAAGTGGCAAGCGACTTCGGCGTGCTCGCCGACGTGCTGGCGACGACGATCCCGTTCGGCGATCTCGGCCCGTTCCAGGCCGCGGCGGAATAATAGCGAGCCGTCGCCGCGCGATCGCATCGCCGATCAAACATCAGATCAAGCTGCCAGCGTATCGTGCGCAGAATCTTCGCTTCGCGTTTTCGCGCGCTCGAAGTGAAGATCGAGGCTCAAAGAAAAAAGGGCCGCTTCTGATGAAGAAGCGGCCCAAGTCTAGGGAGGAAACGCCCAAGGAGGGCAGCGGTAACGCAGAGCGCTACCGCACCGCAACAATATGCGGCCGCGACGCACAAAGTGCAAGGACTTTCGAGCCGTTTCCCATGCAATATGCACATGGCTCATTTGCTTATAGCGAAACCCAGATTCAGTTTCTTTGATAAGGAAATTCAATGGGTTGATAACCGTTTGCATACGAACAAGGCATACTCGGAACTAAGTTTTCAACTCTGTGATCGATATTTGGTCGGCATATGACTGGGATGGGGCAGCCGGTTGCGGCATCCAAAATACCAGGGAGCAAACCAACTCAGCGCTGCACGCGAGAAGCGAATTGAGCTAGGCAGGAGCGAGCTTCACCCGACTTTCGTTTTGAGGATGCACCGTGACGGTGATCGACTTCTCAGCCTTCATCGGACGGCTCGCCACCGCCTCCGGCGAAACCATCCTGCCGTTCTTCCGCACCTCGCTGTCGATCGACGACAAGAGCAAGACCAAGGATTTCGACCCCGTGACGGAGGCCGACCGCGCCGCGGAGGCGGTGATGCGCCGGCTGATCAAGGCGAGCTTCCCCCAGCACGGCATCGTCGGCGAGGAATTCGGCAATGAGCGCGAGGACGCCGATTATGTCTGGGTGCTCGACCCCATCGACGGCACGAAATCCTTCATCGGCGGCTTTCCGATCTGGGGCACGCTGATCGCGCTGCTGCACAAGGGCGCGCCGGTGTACGGCATGATGCACCAGCCCTTCATCGGCGAGCGCTTCTCCGGCGACAACGGCTCGGCCACTTATAAAGGCCCGTCCGGCGAACGCCGGCTCCAGGTCCGCCGCTGCGCCTCGCTGTCGGAAGCGACGAGCTACACCACCAGCCCGCTGCTGATGAACGAACGCGACCGCGCCATTTTCAGCCGCATTGAGCAGGGCGCGCGGCTGTCGCGCTATGGCGGCGACTGCTACTCCTATTGCATGCTGGCGGCGGGTCACGTCGATCTCGTGGTCGAGACCGAACTGAAGCCTTACGACATCGCGGCCCTGATCCCGATCGTGACCGGCGCCGGCGGCGTCGTTACCACCTGGGAAGGCAAGCCGGCCCAGGGCGGCGGCCGCATCATCGCGGCCGGCGACGCAAGAGTTCACGAAGAAGCACTGAAACTGCTCAACGGATAAACGCCCCAAGGAGCGTGCATGAAAAGAGCCTGCATGAACAACTGGCCTAAGCTCCTCCTCGCATTCCTGCTCCTGTTTCCCGCCCTCGCCTCCGCGCAGAATTTCCCCGCAAAACCGATCAAGCTGATCGTGCCGTTCCCGGCCGGCGGGCCCAACGACATCATTGCCCGCGTGATCGGCCAGCGCATGTCGGAGCTGTCAGGGCAGCCGGTGCTGATCGACAATCGCGGCGGCCAGGGCGGCGTGCTCGGCACCGACGCGGTCTCCAAGGCCGCGCCCGACGGCTACACCATCGCCATCTCCTCAGCCGGCGCGCTCGCGATCAGCCCGAGCATGGAGCGGGTCGCCTACGACACCGCGAGCGACTTCACGCCGGTGACGCTGGTTGCGACCGTGCCGGAAATGCTTGTCGTCGCCACCAACGTGCCCGCAAAGGACATCGGCGAGCTGATCGCGCTCGCCAAGGCCCAGCCCGGAAAACTCAATTTCGCCTCCTCCGGCCCCGGCAGCCTGCCGCACCTCGCCGGCGAGTTGTTCAAGCTGACGGCCAAGATCGACATCGTCCACGTGCCCTATCGTGGCGCTGCTCCCGCGGTGAACGATCTCCTGGGCCAGCAGGTGCAGATGACCTTCCTGGATCTTCCGGTGCTGCTGCCGCAGGTCAAGGCGGGCGCGTTGAAGCCGATCGCGGTCGGCTCGGCCGAGCGCTCCGCGACCGCGCCCGACGTGCCGACCACCGCGGAAGCGGGCTTTGCCGATCTTCGCATCGAGAACTGGTACGGCATGGTGGCGCCGAAGGGCACGCCGAAGGAGATCGTCACCGCGCTGCATGACCTGGCGACGAAGGCGATGGCGGATCCGGCCGTAAAGGAAAAGCTCGCCGCCCAAGGCGCGACGCTGGTTGGCGACGAGCCGGAGCATTTTCGGCAGTTCATCGCGGATGAGACGAAGAAGTGGGCGAAGGTGATCAAGGACGCCGGCGTCGAAACGGCGAAGTAGCGGCAGACTTGTTCCCGAAGTGAATTGACCTGGATCTCGCCTGTTTTGCCCGAGGGGTAACACAAGGAATTGCCGCGGGTCGGCCTAACCACGCAATCACGGCCCCGTGTCGCACACCGCCGCTTTCGCAGTCTGGCGCTGCAATGCTGGCATGCCAATGTAATTGGCGCCAAACCCGCGGGAGGTCAGCATGCGGACAATGATACTGGGAGCATTTTGCGCCATCGCAATGATCACCAGCGCAAACGCCGCGATCAAGGAGGAGCCGGTCACCTATACCGACGGCGAGACCACAATGAAGGGCTTCGTCGTGTACGACGACGCCAGCCAAGCCAAGCGCCCCGGAATCGTGATGGTGCATGAATGGTGGGGCATCACCAATCACATCCATAACGAGGCGCGGAAGTTCGCGCAGCAGGGCTACACGGCCTTCATTGCCGACATGTATGGCGACGCCAAGACCGCCGACAACCCGAAGGACGCCGGCGCGCTCTCGGGCGCGGTGATGAAGAACCCAGCGGTCATGGAGTCGCGCTTCAAGGCCGCGCGGGACCAGCTTGCCAAACAGGCTTCGGTCAATCCCCAGCAGATCGGCGCCGTTGGTTACTGCTTCGGCGGCGCGGTGGTTTTGAACATGGCGCGTGCCGGCGCCGACCTCGCCGCCGTTGCGGGCTTTCATGCATCGCTTGGTCTCAATACGCCTGCGCCAGGGCCGGGAACCGTCAAGGCAAAAATCCTGATCCTGAACGGCGCGGACGACCCCTTCGTGAAGCGCGAGCAATACGATGCGCTCAAGAAGGATTTCGACGCCGCCAAGGCCGATTATCGGATCGTCGAATATCCGGGCGCTGTGCACGCCTTCACGAACCCCGAAGCGACCGAGCTCGGCACGAAGTTCAACCTGCCACTCAGATACGACGCCAAGGCGGATCAGGAAGCCAAGGCCGAGGCGACCAAGTTTTTCGCCGCCGACCTCAAAAAGTAGACAGAAAGGGCCACCTTTTGGGTGGCCTTTTCGAGCCTTGGCGAGCTGCGTCGTCCCCAGACCTTCAAGATCGTGTCTCACCTCTGAACTTCGGCGCGCAAATAGTCCACCAATTGCTTGGCGGGGCGCGGCAATGATTTGAAGCTGCGGGCGCAGATCGTCAATCTTCGATTGGCCCAGCCGTCGCGGATCCGGATGGCCACGATCGGCATCGATCTCGCGCAGCGCCTTGCCGCGGTTTCCGGAACAACGGCAACCCCGACGTCGGCGGCGAGCCGGAGCGTTTTCGCAGCTTCATCGCGGACGAGACCGCGAAATGGGCGAAGGTGATCAAGGACGCCGGCGTCGAGACGGCGAAATAGCGCTGTCTTACCCTCTCCTGGAGGGGGAGGGTCGATCGCGCGAAGCGCGAGCGGGGTGGGGTGATCTCTCCACTCAGACAGTGTTCGACGCGGAGAGACCGTCACCCCACCCCGTCTCACATTTCGCTGCGCTCAATGTGAGCCGACCGTCCCCCTCCAGGGGAGGGTAAGCGCGAAGTTCACACCGCCGCCGCCCGCAAATGCTCCACCAGCATTTTGGCCGGCCTTGGCAGCGCCTTGAAGCTGCGTGCGCAGATCACGAGCTTGCGGTTGGCGAAGGCATCGCGCAGGCGGACCATGGCCAGCGGCATCAGCTTGGCGCAGCGGCGGGCGGCGGATATCGGCACCAGGGCGATGCCGACGTCGGCGGCGACCATCTGACAGATCGCGTCGAAATCGCGCAGACGCGCACGGTAATGCGGACGCATGCCGAGCCGGGCGGCGTGCTTCGAAATGTGCATCTGGAGCGCAGTGGCGCTGGTGAGCCCGACAAAATCACAAGCGGCCGTCTCCTGAAAATCGATCTGGCGACGGCCCGCGAACGGGCCGCGCCGCGACGTCACCAATGTCAGGTGGTCCTCGCTGAAGACGAAGCGCTCGATATGGTCGGGCAGCGCGTGCTCGGCGGCAAAGCCGAGATCGGCGGCACCGGCGGTGATCGCTGCCGCGATATCGGTGCTCTCGCGCTCCTCGATGTCGATGGCGACGTCACGATGCTCGCGCAGGAAGCCCGCCAGCGCCTTCGGCAGATGCTCCGACAGCCCCGAGGTGTTGACGAGAAAATGCACGCTCGCGCGCACACCGCTGGCAAAGCCGGCGAGATCGCCGCGCATGGCGTCGACCTGGTGCATCACGACCCGCGCATGATCGAGCAGGCTCTCGCCCGCCGCAGTCAGCTCGACACCGCGCCGCCCGCGCTTGAGCAGCGCGACGCCGAGCGCGTCCTCGAGCCCTTTTATGCGCGCGCTGGCAGAGGCCAAGGCGAGATTCGATCGCTCGGCGCCGCGGGTGATGCTGCGCTGGTCGGCGACCGCGATGAAGAGCTGGAGGTCGACGAGGTCGAAGCGCATGGCTGGATTCTCCTCAGCCTCCGCCAGAAACGAAGGCTGTCTCCGTAACCTCCAGATTGTGCCGGCGCGCGGCTTCGGTCAATGTGCAAGATATGATCATCGACCCGCTCCTCATCCTCATCGCCGCCGTCTTCCTGATCGCTGGATTCGTCAAGGGCGTGGTCGGGCTCGGCCTGCCGACCGTGTCCATGGGCCTGCTCGCGGTGAACATGGCGCCGAGCCGCGCGATCGCCATCGTGATCGTGCCCGCCATCGTCACCAATATCTGGCAGACCTTCGCCGGCCCCTATCTGCGCGACATCCTGAGGCGGCTGTGGCCGCTGATGATCGGCACCGTGATCGGATGCTGGCTCAATGCCGGCGCGCTGACCGGCCCGCATGCCCGTTACGGCACGATCGTGCTCGGAATCCTGCTCGTGATCTACGCGATCATCGGGCTCAGCAAATTCAAGTTCCACGTCGCGCCGCAGAACGAGAAATGGGTCGGCGGCGTGGTCGGCGTGATCACCGGCGTGATCTCGGCCTCGACCGGCGTGCAGGTGATCCCCTCGATGCCGTTCATGCAGGCGATCGGCATGGAGAAGGACGAGCTGGTGCAGGCACTCGGCGTGTTCTTCACGACGGCGACGCTGGCGCTCGCCTTCAATCTCACCGCCGGCGGATTGCTGACGCCGGCAAACGCCGTGCCGGGCGCCGTGGGCATGGCCATGGCCTTTGCCGGCATGTTCGTCGGCCAGTCGGTGCGGGCGCGGATGCCGGCGGAAGCGTTCCGCCGCTGGTTCCTGATCGCGATGATCCTGCTCGGCGTTTATCTCGCCGGCAGCGCGCTCCTGAAGGAGTTCGCCTGAGGCCTACGATTTGGGTTCGTAGCCCGGCACCCATTTTTCGTGCTGGAGCAGATCGTCCTGGATCGTCCACCACGGTGCGCGCGACGAGGTGAAGACGTGGAGGCGGGGCCTGACATCGGGATCGTCATCGAGCAGGCCGGCGGGAATGCTGACGGTCGGCAGATAACTCGCCTTACCCGGCGTCAGGCAGCCGCAGGTCTTGCAGCGATGGCGGAAGCTCCCCGGTGCGGATTCGTAAGCCACCATCATGTCCTCGCCGGCAACGAAGCGAAACTTATCGGCATCGACATGGGCGTAGGTGGCGAAGGCGGCACCGGTCAGCTTGCGGCAATTGGCGCAATGACAATGCGTGAGCGCACGCACCTGATCGATCTCGAAACGCACGACGCCGCATAGGCAGCTTCCACGAACCATCGAAACCTCCCCGCGCGGCCTCTATCGGGCCGACTGCATGCCGGACCAGTCATCCGTTCGAATGAGTTACCGCGTCTCCAGCATGGCGACGCGGATGCCGAGATAGATGAAGAGACCGCCGAGGGCGCGGTTGACCCAGGCGATCGCGCCCTCAGACTTGCGCAGCCGGTGGGCCGCCCTCGCCGCGAACGCCGCCAGCACGAGGCACCACAACGTTCCCGTAAAGATGAAGATCAGGCCGAGCGCCAGGAAGGCGAGCGGCTTCTGCGGGGAATCGGCTGCGACGAATTGCGGCAGGAAGGCCAGGAAGAACAGCGCGACCTTGGGATTGAGCGCGTTGGTGAAGACGCCCTGGAGGAAGACCCGCCGCAGCGGGCTCCGATCCGGCTCGTCGATGGCTGCGGCCAGCGCCGGGCGCGACCACAGCATCTGAAGTCCCGTCACGACGAGATAGGCCGCGCCGACCAGCTTCAGGATCGAGAAGGCGGTCGATGAGGCCATCAGCAGGGCCGAAAGGCCGATTGCCGCGCCCGCGACGTGGAAAAAGCAGCCAAAACTGATGCCGAGCGCGGCCGCGGCGCCGCCCCGCCAGCCCATCTGCATGCTGCGGCCGATCACGTAGACCGAGTCCGGGCCGGGCGTGATGTTGAGCAATATGCCCGACAGGATAAAGAGCCAGATCTCGTGAATGCCCAGCATGTGAGGTGCCCCCGTCAGCCTTGACAGGCGGGCTTATTCGGTTCGGCCGCCGCCGTCCACCGCCAGGATTGCGGAGAATTTACCTCAAATTTGCAATGCGGATCATGCTTTCGCTCGGCCTTATCTGCTCTATAAAGGCAGGGGTCTTGGAAATGCGGGATTCGAGGCGACTGCCACGCGGGGGCCGGTCATCGATCCCTTGGAGCTCCGGATTATGGAAAGACGTCTGGCCGCCATCGTCTGCGCCGATGTCGCCGGCTATTCGCGCATGATGGGCAGCGACGAGGCCGGCACCCATGCCGCCTTCAAGGCCCATCGCAGCGCGATCCATCCCATCATCCTCAACCATGGCGGCCGCGTCGTCAAAAACACCGGCGACGGCTTCCTGCTGGAGTTCCCGAGCATCGTCGGCGCCGTCGAGGCCGCGATCGCGATGCAGACGCTGATGGCGGAGCGCAACCATCACCTGCCGGCCGAGCGCGCCATGCAGTTTCGCCTCGGCATCCACATGGGCGACGTCATCGCCGACGAGGACGAGGTATTCGGTGACGACGTCAATATTGCCGTCCGCCTCGAAGCGGTGGCGAGCCCCGGCGGCTTCGCCATCTCGGCCAAGGCCTACCGGGAGGCGAGCAAGCACCTGACCGCGCTGCTGGTCGATGCCGGCAACCATCGCTTCAAGAACATCAAGGACCCGATCGGGGTCTGGACCTGGATGCCCGAGGGTGCGCCGGCGCTCGCGCCCGAGCTCCGGGAGGCGTCGGTGCTGTCGCAGCAGTACCGCACAGCGATCGTCGGTGTGCTGCCCTTCGCCAATCTCAGCGACGCCCAGGACGAATATTTCTCCGACGGCCTCACTGAGGATCTGATCCACGCGCTGTCGCTGCAATCCTTCTATCGCGTACTGAGCCGCAACTCGACCTTCGCGTTCAAGGGCAAGAACACCAACACCCGCCTGATCGCGCGCGAGATCGATGCCACCTATCTGATCCAGGGCTCGGTGCGGCGCGCCGGAGCCAAGATCCGCGTCACCGCCGAGCTGGTCGCGCCGGAGACCGGCGAGCAACTCTGGACCGGCCGCTACGACCGCGACATTGGCGACCTGTTCGCGATGCAGGACGAGATCACCACCAATCTGTCCGCCGCCATCGCCACCGAGATCGTCCGTGCGGAGGCCTCGGCGCCGGCGCGGCTCTCCACCGACGTGACCGCCTGGGACCGCTTCCTCAAGGGACTGTCGCACTACTACCGGCAGACCAAGGAGGACCTGGCGACCGCCGTCGGCCTGTTCCGCGAGGCCATCAGCCTCGACCCCAAACTGTCGATCGCGCACGCCTATCTCGCCACGATCCAGATCCAGAGCATCCAGTTCGGGTGGGTCAAGGGCACGCGCGAGATGTGGGCTGAGGCGATGGCCCTCGCCGAGACCAGCGTCCGGCTCGATCCGCGCTCCTCCTTCGCGTTCTCGATCCTGTCCTGGGCGCATGCCATGGAGGGGCACTACGAGGCCGCGATGGACGCCGCCAAGCGCGCGGTCGCGCTGAACCCCTACGACAACGGCGCACGCGGTGTGCTCGGCATCTGCCATTTCGTCATCGGCGAGCACCGCGAGGCGATCGAGCTGTTCTCGATGGCCGCGCAGCGCGACAACAGCGACCCGCGCTACCAATGGGCCGCGCTGAACGCCTTCAGCCATTATCTGCTGGGGCAATACGACGCGACCCTGTCCTGGGCCCGCGAGCAGCTCTACATCAACCCGAACCACATGCAGGCGCTGGCGATCCGTGCCGCGGCGCTGGCACAGTTGGGCCGGGACGATGAGGCGGGCGAGGCCGTCGGCGTGCTGATGCGCAACTACCCGACGCTGAATGTCGATCGTCACTTGCGCAATTTCCACTGGAAGCGGCCCGAGGACCTTGCCCATTACCGCGAGGGGCTTCTGAACGCGGGCGTGCCGCTCAGCAAGCTGACCCTGGTGCAAAGCGACGTCAAACGCGCGGCCGAGTCCTGACAGGCGGGCCTTCTCGGTCCCGATCCAGTCCCTTCGCAAACCGCGGGCCGGCTTTTATTGACGGGACAGTGAATTCAGCCACACTTCCTTACACGCTGAAGTAGTATAAGCTGCTGTCGGTTTGTTAGGACTTTCCGCGCTCTATCGGCGCGTCTTCATTTCACGATTCGCCGTTTTCAGGATTTTGGGCCATGAACGACCCCGCCTCGAAGCCTCCCTTCGATCCCTCGATCCAGGTCTCGCCAGACAATCCCTGCCCCTTCCTGCGTGGCCTCGTCGGCGAAGGTTTCGTCGACGGCGGGACCGTCCCGATCGGCAAGCTATCGCAGACGATCGCGAATGCGAGCGGCGACAAGGGGCTGATGAAGACGGTGGCCCGCGTCGAGACCCGCGGCATCGCGCTGATCGCCAACGGCTTCGGTCACATCCTGAAGAGCATCTTTTCGGGCGCACAGCTCGATGCGCTGCGCGGCGGCCCCCTGGACAAGCGCGGTGCCGGTTCGCGCATCCTCGGCGTCGACGGCAAGGTCAACGAGGATCAGATCGCCCGCCTGGCCAGCTTCGGCAGGGACTATACCGATCCGAACGGCGGCGGCACCGAGCCCGGCATCAACGCGTCGGAAATACAATCCTACATGCGCGACAATCTCAAGCGCGCCGGGAGCGCTGCGCGCTGGTATTACCGGATCTTGATGCAATTCGAATGGCCCATCCTGCTGAAGATCATGGGCAAGGGCGAAGGCGAGAACCGCTATCTCGCCATCGCCGACGTGCGTACGCTGTTCAACGAGCGTAAATTCCCCGACAGGATCACGCAGCGGGTCGTCAGCCAGCCGGTCAAACCGCCCTCACTCATATTGCGCGTTGCCGGCGGGTTAGTCGCCGCGCTCCTCGTCTTTGGCGTCGTGGCGCTGCGCTTTCCGGATCAATTCCAGCCGATGCTGCCCGGCATCCTCGGTGACCTCGTGGCGCCGCCATTGCCGAAGCTTGTCGAACCCCGGGCCGCGTACTGGCTCGAGCAAAACTGGGCGCTGGAGGACCGGCACTGGTTTCATCACGCCAGCCAGGGCACCGCGACCTTCCCGGTGCCCTACAGCTGGTTCATGGCGCTCGAGCAGCCGCGGCTTCACTTCTTCGCAAAGCCCGGGATGCTGCATGACAGCGACCATCTGCAGCGCTTCGGCTTCATCCCGAGCCCGCAGACGATCAACACCGACGACGCCACGCTGCGCCGGTTCGGCTACGCCAACGTCTACGACAAGACCAATCCGGTGCCGGCGCGGCTTTGGGATCCGCCGGTCAACTGGGGCGCCCAGGCTGAAAACGTCGACGGCGTGCCCGTCGGCTTCGCGCGCATGACCGGCGTACCCGATCCTGCGACCGGCCAGGTCGGCGAGGACCGGATCGGCCTGACCTGCGCCGCCTGTCACACCGGCCAGATTCACTACAAAGGCATCGACATCCGTTTCGACGGCGGCCCGGCGATGACCGACCTAAGGAAGCTCGAGGTCACGACGGGTCTGTCGATCGCCTACACGCTTCTCGTGCCGGGTCGCTTTACGCGCTTCGCCGACCGCGTGCTCGGCCCCTCCGCCAGCGATGCGGATCGCGATGCGCTGAAGCAGAAGCTGCGTGCGATCAGCACATTCCTGATCGACTGGGAGAAAACCTACGCGAAAACCATCGACGGCAAGACGAGGTTCAACGAGAAGACGAAGCGGGAAGAGAAGCAGCAGGACACCGAGGAAGGATACGGCCGTCTCGACGCGCTCAACCGCATCGGCAATCAGGTCTTCGCCCAGGACATGACGCTCAGCGGCCTCAGCGGCTTCGAAAAGAATCTGCATGCCAAGGACGCGCCGGTCAGCTTCCCGCCGATCTGGACCGTGCCCTGGCTCAAATTCGCGCAGTATGACGCGTCCATCGAACAACCGCTGATCCGCAACGCCGGCGAAGCGCTGGGCGTGACGGCGCTGCTCAATCTGTCCGACAATACCCCCAAGGACACGCTGTTCCGCTCGTCGATGGACATCAAGAATCTGAACTGGATCGAGGATCTGCTGAAGGGGTCGGCGCCCTATCCGAAAAAGCAGCTCTCCGGACTGACATCGCCGAAATGGCCGTCGGACATCTTCGGCGACAATGCCTGGAAGATCGATGGCGAGCGCGTCAAGAACGGCCGCAAGCTCTACGCGCAGATCTGCGTCGAATGCCATCTCGGGCCGGTCAATGATCCCGTGTTCGACGCCGAGTTTCCGGACCAGAGCATCTGGTCCTCGTCGCGCTGGGAGACCATCGGCAAAGACAAATTCCTGAACGAGGTCCAGAAAAGCGTCAAAGGCATGGGCACCGATCCCGCTCAGGCCAGCGTGCTGGAGACGCGGACGGTTCAGGTCCCGGGCTTTCTCAAGCTCGATCCCACGCAGAATCTCAATGCCTGGTGGAGCTGCAACCTGCCGGATGTCTCGTCGACCGACATGCCGTACTCGCTCGGGCTGATGGTGCTCGTCGACATCGTCAGCCGCAAGGCGATGGACGATGCGAAGATCGACCCGAAGGTTCAGCAGGCCTGGTGGGGTGAGCGCAAGAACTGCCCGAATCCCGGTCCGCAGCCGCCCGAGGCGAAGGAGCCGCGGCCCTGGTATCGCGCGCGCCCGCTCAACGGCGTCTGGGCCACCGCGCCTTACCTTCACAACGGATCGGTGCCCTCGCTCTACTGGATGCTGAGCCCCGCGGCCGAGCGCCCCAAATCGTTCTGCATGGGTGGTGGTCGCGACTACGATCCGAAGCAGGTCGGCTTCGCGGTCGTCGACGGCGAGAGCTGCAAGACCGGGCAGTCGCGCTTCTCGACCCGAGCGTCTGATGGCACCGAGACCTTCGGCAACAGCAATGCCGGCCATTCGTTCGATGGCACGCCGGGCCCCGGCAAGGACGGCACCATCGGCCGCGTGCTCAAGGAGCAAGAGCGCTACGACCTGATCGAGTATCTGAAGACGCTGTGAGGCTGAGAAGGTTCATCGTCATGGCCGGGCTTGTCCCGGCCATCCACGTTCTTTGATCGCGCAGCAAGGCGTGGATGCCCGGGACAAGCCCGGGCATGACGGAGATTGTGGAACGATCAGCCGTCCTCAGGAAGTTTCCGTCACTTCACTTGAACAGCGGCGTGCCCGGCACGAAGGCGTCGAAGGCGGCCCAGAACTGGGAGCGGTAGCGGTCCTGCTCCTGGAGGATCTCGTGCTTGGCACCGGCGATCACGAGATGGGAGCCGGCCCGCAAATGATAGGCGAACTCCTCGATCGCCGCGGTCGAGACCACGGTGTCGCTGGAGGCCGCCAGCATCAGGATCGGCTGGCGGATTTGGGACGGGTAGTTCTTGCCCTTGAAGGTGTTCATGGCGTGGAAGGCGGTATCGGCCCAGGCGACCGTCGGTGACGCGAGCCCGAGCGTCGGATCCTCCTCCAGGATCGCGGCATTGCGCGCATAGCGCACGGGATCGCTGGTCAGCGGATTGTTAATGAAGGGATTGAGCCCGGTGATGTGGTCGCTGCCGCCGGGGACATAGCGACCGCCCATCCCCATCAGGCGCATCGTCTTCAGCAGCGCCCGCGCCGGAAACGAGGTGGCGCGGCCGGGCAGGTCGATCATCGGCGCCGACAGCACCATGCGGTCGAACCAGCGCTTGCCGGCATGCGCTACCCGCAGCATCACCGTGCCGCCCATGGAATGGGCCAGCGCGAAGAAGGGCGGCGGGCAATCCGGCAGCACCACCTGCTGCACGAAGGTCTCGACGTCGATCTCGAAATCGGAGAAGTCGCGCACATAGCCCTTGCGCGGATCGCGCAGGCGGCGCGAGGAGTGGCCCTGCCCGCGCCAGTCGATCATCGCCACCGCGAAGCCGCGGTCGCGCAGGTCGCGCACGGTCTCGAAATATTTCTCGATCTGCTCGCTGCGTCCGGTGAAGACGCAGACCGTGCCCTTGCGGTTCGCCGGCGGCGCCCAGCGCGCAAAGCGCAGCTCGGCGCCATCGGGTGTCTTGATGGTGCCGCTGACGACGTCTTCGGGAACGGGATTGGACGGAATCGAGATCAGCGTCATTGGGCGAGAAATGCTGCAAATCAAGGGGCTGGAGCGCCGAAAAGGCGCAACTTGCCGCCCTCTTGAACGCCGTTCCCCTGAACCCATATCACCATGGTGCAGGCCGCTACCAGTGTTTCGGAACCGGAACATCAGGCTGCACACAGACCAAAGCCCGGCCCGATTGGCGGGCGGGTTACCAACAGTCGCTCAATGGAGGACTAGACCATGCGTAGCTACGACCTGACTCCGTTTTACCGTTCCACCGTCGGCTTCGACCGCCTCTTCAGCCTGCTCGACCAGGCCGGTTCGGACGGCAGCCCCGGTTATCCCCCCTACAACATCGAGCGTACCGGCGAGAACGCCTACCGTATCACGGTTGCGGTCTCGGGCTTTGCCAAGGACGAGCTCTCCATCGTCGCGAAGGAAAACACGCTGACGATCAAGGGCGAGAAAGTCGCCAACGAGAACTCGAAGTCCGAAGTGCTCTACCGCGGCATCGCCGCGCGTGCCTTCGAGCGCGCCTTCCAGCTTGCCGACTTCGTGCAGGTGAAGGACGCCTCGCTCGAGAACGGGCTGCTTCACGTCGACCTCGTGCGCGAGATTCCCGAAGCCAAGAAGCCGCGCCAGATCGCCATCAACGCGGCCGCGCCGAAGGCGCAGGTGATCGAGAGCTCGGTGGCCGCCTAAAGCACGGCGGCAACCGCCAAGTTGCGAAAACGCCCCGGTGCCCCGGGGCGTTTTTTCGTTTTGCATCGCATCACAGAACGGTGAGGACACGTAACGCCGCGACCACGCGCTCCGTCCTTTGGACATCGCAGTAAAAACAATACGGAGCACGATCATGTCACTTTGGCGCAGCCTTTTCGTCGCCGCGAGCCTGCTGGCGGCGCCCATCAGCCTTGCCCACGCGCAGACGCCGCAGACGGTGAAAGCCAAGAACGTCGTGCTGGTGCACGGCGCCTGGGCCGACGGATCGAGCTGGTCGGAGGTGATCCCGATCCTCCAGGCCGCGGGCCTGCACGTCACTGCCGTGCAAAATCCGCTGTCGTCGCTTGCGGACTCCGTCGAGGCGACCAAGCGTGCGCTGGCCGAACAGGATGGTCCGACCGTGCTGGTCGCGCATTCCTGGGGCGGCACCGTGATCAGCCAGGTCGGCAACGACCCGAAGGTCACCGGCCTCGTCTACGTCGCCGCGCGCGCGCCCGATGCGAACGAAGACTTCGTCGCACTGTCGAAGCAGTTTCCGGCAGGCCCGGCCCGCGCCGGCATCGTCGAGCGCGACGGCTACACAAAGCTCTCGGAAGACGCCTTCCTGAAGTATTTTGCCAATGGCGTGAAGCCGGAGCAGGCGAGGGAGCTGTACGCCGTGCAATGGCCGACGGCCGCCTCGATCTTCGCCGGCCGCACCACGGAAGCTGCATGGCACATGAAGCCGAGCTGGTACGCGGTGTCGAAGAACGACGGTACCATCAATCCCGATTTCGAACGCTTCCTCGCCAAGCGCATGAACGCGACCACGATCGAGCTCGATGCCGGCCACCTCTCGCTGGTGTCGCATCCGAAGGACGTGGCCAATCTGATCCTGGAAGCCGCGGGGTATCCGCGCAGCTGAGCAAGCGATCGCCGCAATGAAAAAGCGCCCGAGGTCTTCGGGCGCTTTTGTTTTGCTCAGGCCTCTCCCCGATGTCGTCCCTGCGAACGCAGGGACCCATAACCCCCCAGGGAGAAGTTTGGCGAAGACTCGTCGTTCGGGACTCGCACCTCATCCCCGTCGATAGATCACGCGGTATGGGTCCCTGCGTTCGCAGGGACGACACCGAATCTGTAACCCGCACCGTCGCGTCAAATCAGCAACGCGCTAGTCCAGCCCCTGTGCCGCCGGCATCTCCTGGGTCGGCATGATCGTCGGGGCCGGCTTGGCCTGACCGACGGTTGGCGCGGCGGTTTGAGGTGCGGCTTCAGTGGGCTTTGCCTGCACCGCAGCGGTCTGTTGTGCGGGCTGCGCCTGCGGCGCTTCTGCCTGCTGCGCAGCTGGCGCGGCCGGCTTGGCGGCGGCGACAGGCGCCTCGCCGCGGCGCGGGGCAGCCTTCGGCAGCGGCACGGTACGGCTGGCGACATGCGGGATCGAGGCCGGCGGACGCGGCGGACCGCTGCGGACCATGGTCGGCGGCGGCAGCGCGCTTTGCGGACGGTAAGGTGCAACCATCGGCACTTCATCGCTGGGCGCCATGCCGAAGGCGTCGGCGGCCGGCATGAAGCGCAGAATTCGCCCGTCACGGGCATCGATCACCAGCCGGCCGTCGTCGCCGCGGCGGTCGATCACCGCGATGGTGTAGACGCTGCCGCGCAGGCGCGGGATGCCGAGCGGCGAGAAGCCGTTGTCGCGCAGCACCGCGTAGACCTCGATCGACGGCAACAGCGCCGGCGCCGGGCCGCGCTCCTCATAGCCATAGCCGTAGCCGTAACGCGGCGGCGGTGGTGGCGCGGCTTCCGGCGGCCCATAGGGTCCGTCGAAATCCGAGACCGCGATATAGGCGCCCCGCGCAGCGCCGTTGGCTGGAACTTGTGCCTCGGCGGCCGTTGCCACCAGCGCCAGCGTGGCAGCGGCCACACATCCTGTGAAAAACTTCATGGTCGACACGCTCCTGTCAGGCCCCCGAATGCCTCGCGCTCTTTCGCTTCTTGTGGCGTGGCGCACCTTTCGAAGGGCTAATCCGAAGCTTCATTCGGGATTTCGGCGTCGGCAGGGCCGGATCAGGGCGCGTTTGCTTCAAAACCGGGGCCGCGTGCCATGCGGAAACCGCTGATTGACACTCTGGGAATCGGGACTTCCGCGCGCTTGTGTGATAGACAAAAATTTGGCAAGGTGATGGTTAGGACAGGAAGACTGTCTCAATTTTGCTTGCAGTTCCGGCATACGGATTGCAACGAAAGTCGGTGCTTTCGAGCGCCAGGAAGGCAACAGGCAAAGCCGTTCTCGGGGACGAAGAACGCCTTGGCCTGAATTTAAGAAAATGCGGCTCGCTGCGGACGAGCGGTGACCCAGAGGCGGGTGCCGCGGAACGCCCAAGGTGCGCCGAAGATAGCGGTGAGGCAGCTTGCCGCATGGAGAGGATTGGAACAATGAACGGGTCGCAATTCGAGCGCGCAAACATCGTGGCAGAAGAACTGTCGGCGACGGTCGCCTCGAAAACGACTGATCCGATTCAGGAACACAATTCGCGCCCGCCGGCCGTAGGTCTGTACGATCCGAGCCTGGAGAAGGATTCCTGCGGCGTCGGCTTCATCGCCAACATCAAGGGCAAGAAGTCCCACGAGATCGTCGCGGACGCGCTCAGCATCCTCTGCAACCTCGAGCATCGCGGCGCCGTCGGCGCCGATCCGCGCGCCGGTGACGGCGCCGGCATCCTGGTGCAGATCCCGCACGCCTTCTTCAGCCGCAAGGCCAAGGAGCTCGGCTTCGCATTGCCGGCTCCGGGCGAATACGCCATCGGCGCGCTGTTCATGCCGCGCGACACCGCCTGGCGCAACGTCATCAAGAGCATCATCGCCGACCAGATCAAGGAAGAGGGCCTGACCCTGCTCGGCTGGCGCGACGTGCCGACCGACAATTCCTCGCTCGGCGTCACCGTGAAGCCGACCGAGCCCGCCTGCATCCAGGTGTTCATCGGCCGCAACGGCACCGCCAAGACCGAGGACGATTTCGAGCGCCGGCTCTACATCCTGCGCAAGTCGATCTCGCAGGCGATCTACCAGCGCCGCGACCGCGGCCTTGCGGGCTATTACCCCTGCTCGATGTCGTGCCGCACCGTGATCTACAAGGGCATGTTCCTCGCCGACCAGCTCGGCAAGTACTATCCCGATCTGCACGAGGCGGACTTCGAGAGCGCGCTCGCGCTGGTGCATCAGCGCTTCTCGACCAACACCTTCCCGGCGTGGTCGCTGGCGCATCCCTACCGCATGATCGCGCACAACGGCGAGATCAACACGCTGCGCGGCAACACCAACTGGATGGCGGCGCGGCAGGCTTCGGTCAGCTCCGAGCTCTACGGCAAGGACATCAACCGGCTCTGGCCCATCTCTTATGAAGGCCAGTCGGACACCGCCTGCTTCGACAACGCGCTCGAATTCCTGGTGCAGGGCGGCTACTCGCTGCCGCACGCCGTCATGATGATGATTCCGGAGGCGTGGGCCGGCAATCCCCTGATGGATGAGAAGCGCCGCGCCTTCTACGAATATCATGCCGCGCTGATGGAGCCGTGGGACGGCCCCGCCGCGATCGCCTTCACCGACGGCCGCCAGATCGGCGCCACGCTCGACCGCAACGGATTGCGGCCGGCGCGCTATCTCGTGACCAAGGACGACCGCATCGTGATGGCGTCCGAGATGGGCGTGCTGACGATCCCCGAGGACCAGATCATCACCAAGTGGCGCTTGCAGCCCGGCAAGATGCTGCTGGTCGACCTCGAGCAGGGCCGCCTGATTCCGGACGACGAGATCAAGGCCGAGCTCGCCCGAAGCCATCCCTACAAGGAGTGGCTGGAGCGGACCCAGATCGTGCTGGAAGAGCTGCCGAAGGTGCCGACCACCGGCGTGCGCTCCAACCTGTCGCTGCTCGATCGCCAGCAGGCGTTCGGCTACAGCCAGGAAGACATCTCCATCCTGATGACGCCGATGGCCTCCACCGGCGAGGAAGCCGCGGGCTCGATGGGCAACGACACGCCGATCTCGGCGCTGTCGGACAAGGCCAAGCCGCTGTTCACCTACTTCAAGCAGAACTTCGCGCAGGTCACCAACCCGCCGATCGACCCGATCCGCGAGGAGCTGGTGATGAGCCTCGTCTCCATCATCGGACCGCGGCCGAACCTGTTCGACCTGCAGGGCCTCGCCACCACCAAGCGTCTCGAAGCGCGCCAGCCGATCCTGACCGATGCGGATCTCGAAAAGATCCGCTCGATCTCCGATGTGGCCGAGTCGCACTTTAAGTCGCGCACGCTCGACACCACCTTCCACGCCGGTCTTGGTGCTGCCGGCATGGACCAGGTGCTCGACGAGCTTTGCGCGCGCGCGGAAGCCGCCGTCCGCGAGGGCGTCAACATCATCATCCTGTCCGACCGCATGGTCGGCACCGATCGGGTGCCGATCCCGGCACTGCTGGCCTGCGCCGCCGTGCATCATCATCTGATCCGCGTCGGACTGCGCACGTCGGTCGGTCTCGTCGTCGAATCCGGCGAGCCGCGCGAAGTGCATCACTTCGCCTGCCTGGCCGGCTACGGTGCCGAAGCGATCAATCCCTATCTCGCGTTCGAAACCATCGTCGCGATGAAGGACCGCCTGCCCGGCTCGCTCGACGATTACGAGATCGTCAAACGCTACATCAAGTCGATCGGCAAGGGCCTACTCAAGGTGATGTCCAAGATGGGCATCTCGACCTACCAGTCCTATTGCGGCGCGCAGATCTTCGATGCGGTCGGCCTCAAGGCCGACTTCGTCTCCAAGTTCTTCGCCGGCACGCATACCCGCGTCGAGGGCGTCGGCCTTGCCGAGATCGCGGAAGAAGCGGTGCGCCGTCATGCCGACGCGTTCGGCGAGGCGCAGGTCTACAAGACCGCGCTCGATGTCGGCGGCGAATATGCCTATCGCAGCCGCGGCGAAGACCATGCCTGGACCGCGGAGTCGGTCGGGCTGCTGCAGCACGCCGCCCGCGGCAATTCGCTGGAGCGCTACCGCGCCTTCGCCAAGATCCTGAACGAGCAGTCGGAGCGGCTGTTGACGCTGCGCGGCCTGTTCCGGATCAAGAACGCGGACGAGGAGAAGCGCAAGCCGATCCCGATCGACCAGGTCGAGCCGGCCAAGGACATCGTCAAGCGCTTCGCCACCGGTGCGATGAGCTTCGGCTCGATCTCGCGCGAGGCGCACACCACGCTCGCGATCGCCATGAACCGGATCGGCGGCAAGTCGAACACCGGCGAAGGCGGCGAGGAAGCCGACCGCTTCAAGCCG
Organism: Bradyrhizobium sp. Mp27; assembly: GCF_029953005.1. Taxonomy (NCBI): domain Bacteria; kingdom Pseudomonadati; phylum Pseudomonadota; class Alphaproteobacteria; order Hyphomicrobiales; family Nitrobacteraceae; genus Bradyrhizobium; species Bradyrhizobium sp. Mp27. The sequence goes on from NZ_JASAUS010000045.1 coordinate 22,295, forward strand.
ATGCCGAACGGCGATTCCATGCGCTCGGCGATCAAGCAGGTCGCCTCGGGCCGCTTCGGCGTCACCACGGAGTATCTCGTCAACTCCGACATGATGCAGATCAAAATGGCGCAGGGTGCCAAGCCCGGCGAAGGCGGCCAGCTGCCCGGCCACAAGGTCGACGCGACCATCGCCAAGGTTCGTCACTCGACGCCGGGCGTCGGCCTGATCTCGCCGCCCCCGCACCACGACATCTATTCGATCGAGGATCTGGCGCAGCTCATCTACGATCTCAAGAACGTCAATCCGACGGGCGACGTCTCGGTCAAGCTCGTCTCCGAGATCGGCGTCGGCACGGTCGCCGCCGGCGTTGCCAAGGCGCGCGCCGACCATGTCACCATCGCGGGCTTCGAGGGCGGCACCGGCGCTTCGCCGCTGACCTCGATCAAGCACGCCGGCTCGCCGTGGGAAATCGGCCTTGCCGAAACCCACCAGACCCTGGTGCGCGAGCGGCTGCGCAGCCGCATCGTGGTCCAGGTCGACGGCGGCTTCCGCACCGGCCGTGACGTCGTGATCGGCGCGCTGCTCGGTGCCGACGAGTTCGGCTTCGCCACCGCGCCGCTGATCGCGGCCGGCTGCATCATGATGCGCAAGTGCCATCTCAACACCTGCCCGGTCGGCGTCGCGACCCAGGACCCCGTCCTGCGCAAGCGCTTCACCGGCCAGCCCGAGCACGTGATCAACTACTTCTTCTTCGTCGCCGAGGAAGTCCGCGAGATCATGGCATCGCTCGGCTTCCGCACCTTCAACGAGATGATCGGCCAGGTTCAGCTGCTTGATCAGACCAGGCTGGTCGCGCACTGGAAGGCCAAGGGCCTCGATTTCTCGAAGCTGTTCGTCAAACAGAAGGAAGAGAAAGGCCAGAAGATCTATCACTCCGAGCGCCAGAACCATCATCTGGAAGCGGTGCTCGACCGCACGTTGATCGAGAAGGCGACGCCTGCGCTCGACCGCGGCGCGCCGGTGAAGATCGAGGCCAGGATCAACAGCACCAACCGCTCCGCGGGCGCGATGCTGTCGGGCGCGGTCGCCAAGATCTACGGTCATGCCGGCCTGCCGCACGACACGATCCATGTCGGCCTCAAGGGCACCGCCGGCCAGGCGTTCGGCGCGTGGCTGGCGCAAGGCGTCACCTTCGAACTCGAAGGCGAAGCCAACGACTATGTCGGCAAGGGCCTCTCGGGCGGCAAGATCATCGTCAAGCCCCCCGCCAACAGCGGCATCGTGCCGGAAGAGAGCATCATCGTCGGCAACACGGTGATGTATGGCGCCATCCAGGGCGAGTGCTACTTCCGCGGCGTCGCCGGCGAGCGTTTCGCCGTGCGCAACTCGGGTGCGGTGGCGGTCGTCGAAGGCGCCGGCGATCATTGCTGTGAATACATGACCGGCGGCATCGTGGTCGTGCTCGGCAAGACCGGGCGCAACTTCGCGGCCGGCATGTCCGGCGGCATCGCCTACGTGCTCGACGAGAGCGGCGACTTCGACAAGCTTTGCAACATGTCGATGGTCGAGCTCGAGCCGGTGCTGTCGGAAGAGCTGATCAACGCCGGCACCTATAACCACTCGGGTGACCTCGAGGCGCACGGCCGGGTCGACGTGTTCAAGAACCTGCTCGACTCCGATGTCGAGCGCCTGCACGTCCTGATCTCGCGCCATGCGAAAGCGACCGGCTCCAAGCGCGCCGCCGACATCCTTGCCAACTGGAAGGACTGGCTGCCCAAATTCCGCAAGGTGATGCCGGTCGAATACCGGCGCGCGCTGCGCGAAATGGCCGCCAACGCGGACGCCGAGCCGAAAATCGCGATCGGCGCGTAGGCCAATAAGCCCTCATGGTGAGGAGCGCGATAGCTGCGTCTCGAACCATGAGGTCACCAGCGGGGCCTTTCATCCTTCGAGACGCGGCGCGAAGTGCGCCGCTCCTCGGGATGAGGGTCTGGCTAGAGAGAAGACGAATTTAAGCGGCAGGGACTTCGGGTTTAATGGGCAAGATCACGGGTTTTCTCGAAATCGAACGGCATGACCGCAAGTACACCCCGGTCGCCGAGCGCGTGAAGCATTACAACGAGTTCGTCGTTCCCTTGACCGAGAAGGAAACGCGCGACCAGGCCGCGCGCTGCATGAATTGCGGCATTCCCTATTGCCACGGCACCGGCTCGGTCGCGCCCGGCACGCCCGGCTGCCCGGTCAACAACCAGATCCCCGACTTCAACGACCTCGTCTATCAGGGCAATTGGGAAGAGGCCTCGCGCAACCTGCACTCGACCAACAATTTTCCGGAGTTCACGGGGCGCATCTGCCCGGCGCCGTGCGAAGCGTCCTGCACGCTCAACATCGACGACAACCCCGTCACCATCAAGACCATCGAATGCGCGATCGTCGACCGCGCCTGGGACAATGGCTGGCTGAAGCCGGAAGTGGCGACCGTCAAGACGGGCAAGAAGGTCGCCGTGATCGGCTCCGGTCCGGCCGGGATGGCCTGCGCACAGCAGCTCGCGCGCGCCGGCCACGATGTGCATCTGTTCGAGAAGTTCGCCAAGGCCGGCGGCCTGCTGCGCTACGGCATCCCCGACTTCAAGATGGAGAAGGGCGTCATCGACCGCCGCGTCAAGCAGATGGAAGGCGAAGGCGTCACCTTCCACTACAACAGCCATGTCGGCGCCGAGGGCAATGTCGACCCGCGCGAGATGCTCAACGAGTACGACGCGGTCGCGCTGACCGGCGGCGCGGAAGCCCCGCGCGACCTGCCGATCCCCGGCCGCGACCTTCAGGGCATCCACTACGCCATGGACTTCCTGCCGCAGCAGAACCGCCGCGTCTCCGAGGAGCCGCTCGGCGGCGTCCAGGAGATCCTGGCCGGCGGCAAGCACGTCGTCGTCATCGGCGGCGGCGACACCGGCTCTGACTGCATCGGCACCTCGCTGCGCCAGGGCGCGCTCTCGGTGACCCAGCTCGAGATCATGGCCGCCCCGCCCGAGCGCGAGAACAAGGGCCTGACCTGGCCGAACTGGCCGCTCAAGATGCGCACCTCCTCCAGCCAGGCCGAAGGCGCGATCCGCGAATACGCGGTGCTGACACAGAAGTTTTCCGGCGAGAACGGCAAGGTCAAGAAGCTGCACTGCGTGCGCGTCGACGACAAGTTCAAGCCGATTGCCGGCACCGAGTTCGAGCTCGACGCCGAGCTCGTCCTGCTCGCGATGGGCTTCGTGCATCCCGTGCACGAGGGCCTCTTGAAGCTGCTCTCAGTCGACCTCGACCCGCGCGGCAACGTCAAGGCCAACACGCTGGACTACCAGACCTCGCGCCCGAACGTGTTCACCGCCGGCGACATGCGCCGTGGCCAGTCACTGGTGGTGTGGGCGATCCGCGAGGGCCGGCTGTGTGCGCGGTCGATCGACACGTTCCTGATGGGGAAGACGGATCTGCCGCGCTGAGTTTTTTGCTCGGCCGACAAATCAGCAAACGATGTCATCGCCCGGCTTGACCGGGCGATCCAGTATTCCAGAGACGTCAAACGTATACGGATAAGCCGCGGCGTACTGGATGCCCCGGTCAAGCCGGGGCATGACAGCAGAGTAGGTGGCGAGAACGGAGCCAACTCAGCCGCATGCGCATACGCTCAAACGCGCTCCGCCATGCCCGCTAATTCTGCAACCTCACCCCCACCAACATCACCGTCCCTTGCGAGCTCGAACCCGGCTGGTTCGAGTTCAGGATGTCGTGGCGCAGCGTGCCCTTGATCCAGATGTTGCGGTTGAGCTTGTAGATCAGATTGCCTTCGAGCGAGTAGGTTTGGTCGTTGCGATTCTGGTTCTGGTAGTCGTAGGTGCCGTAGGTGAACTTGCCGACGGCGGTGAGCCAGCGGCGGAAGTCGTGATCGACCTCGATCCCGTAGGTGTGCACCAGCACGCCGGAGGAGCCGGGGACCGTGGACTCCGCGATCTGCGTGTCGGTGGCGAATTTCACCGTGGTCAGGCCGCTCGCATTCCAGATCAGCGAGCCCGCGGTGAGGAAGCCCGCGAGCTGGCTGAGGTGCGGGTCGACATAGTTGCGCGCGGTATAGCCGACCGAGATCTCGCCGATGAGGATGCGCGAGAATTCGAACGACGAGCCAACTTTGGCGTAGCCGCCGTTCGAATCGCGGAAGTAGCCGTTGCGGTCGGCGGCCTGGTCGTGCACGCGGGTGTCGCCCTCGATCTCGACGAACGGTTTCAGGCCCGGCTTCAGGTCGTAGGAGAAGCGGCCGATGCCGCCATACTGGTTGAAGTCGCGATCGCCATTGCTGAAGGTCGAGCCATCGGTGAGCTTGGAATCGGTGTAGGCGGTGCGATCCACCGTGGCGCCGGCTGCGACCTGGAAGCGATTAAAAGTCTGGTCGAAGCCGAGAGTGGTGCCGTAGGCGGCGTAGACCGGATATTTCTGCAGGCCGGCCTGCACGTTCGGGCTGCCGGGATTGTCGGTGGCGAGCCGCAGGCGGAGCTGCGAGGTCAGCTTGAAATCGCGGTCGACGTCGAGGCGGCCGTCGACATGGCCGGTGAAATCGGGGCGGTCGATCTCGACCGGCGACGGCGAGGCGAAGCCGTCGATCGTCGCCGGCATGTTGTTGGTGTAGCCGGAGAACGAGCCGCGCAGATCGGCGACCAGCGCGTGGCGCTCCCAGTCGGACATCACGAGAAGATCGGGCGCGACGACAAAGGCCGGCGAGCCGACCGGCTTGTTCAGGCGCGCCGGATTGGTGTCGTAGCCGGCGGAGAGCTCGAGCCCGCCCTTGATCAGGAAGCTGCCGGCGTAGTCGCCGACCGCGCCGAACGCGTCGTCATCGAGCTTGAGGCGACGGCGCAGCGGCTGGCCCGGCACGTTACCGGCCAACGCCGGCGGCACCGGCACCTTGTGTGCAGTCTCGGACGGCGGCGGCGCGATGCGCGGCGGCCCGAGCGTCCGGTCCGGCGTTGCCGGCGGCACCGGCGAGCCGGGTCCGACCGGGCGCTTCGGCTTCGGCTGCCCGGGATAGAGCTTGGGCTGCTGCCGCTTGCGGTTGAGCGAGTCGTAGCCGGAGCCGCTGGCGCCGTTGGCGGCCGGCAGGCCGTAAGTCGGGACCTGGCCGACGCGCGAGGTCGCCGGCGCCTGCTGGCGCTTGCGCGGATCGGCATTGGGATCGGGCAGCGCCGGGAGCGCATCCAACGGCGCCTGCGGCACGCCCGCCGTGCGGCGCGTCGGCAGCGTGTCGGGCGCGACGAAGCCGCCGCGGTTGGGATTGAACAGGTCGGGCGTGAGGCTCTGGGCGGCCGCCGGCGCGCTTTGCAGGGCGGTCAGCGCAAGGCACGGCAAAGCCGCGCGCAGGAAATGCCCGCGTTTGCTCCGGCTCGTGCCTGGAGGCGCCCCCACGATGTAAGAACTCCAACGAAATCAAAGACTTCCATGATGACCTCCACCGGTTGGCGGGAACCATCGTTAATGGAGTTAAAACAATTATGGTTAATGACCGGTTGAGGGCTTTGGCGGCCGCGTCGCCTCTCCCGCTCGGGCATGCTAAGCAGGCGCCAACGGGCGAGCGCCCCTCCTCCCTGGACCTGAACATGTCGAGCTCGAAACCGCTGATGACCCCATCATCCGGCCCCATCCCCGATAGCGTCGAATCCGCGCTCCGCACACTGGAGACGGAGAGCGGCGGCATCAATGCGCTCGCCGCCGCCCTGCGCGGTCCGCTGGGCGCGACCTTCGCCAAGGCGGTCGACCTGATCCGCAACGCCAAGGGCCGCGTCATCGTCACCGGCCTCGGCAAGTCCGGCCACATGGCGCGCAAGATCGCGGCGACGCTGGCCTCGACCGGCACGCCGGCCTTCTTCGTCCACACCGCGGAAGCCGCCCATGGCGACCTCGGCATGATCACCGCCGACGACGTCATCATGGCGCTGTCCTGGTCCGGCGAGCAGCCGGAGATGAAGACGCTGGTGAACTATTCGGCGCGCTTCGCGATTCCCATGATCGCGGTGACGTCGAACGCGGCGTCCTCGCTGGGACAGGCCGCCGACATCGTGATCGAGCTGCCGAAGGCGCGCGAAGCCTGCCCGCACAATCTGGCGCCGACCACCTCGACGATGATGCAGGTCGCAATCGGCGATGCCATCGCGATCGCGCTGCTCGAGGGCCGCGGCTTCACCGCGCTGGAGTTCGCGCATTTCCACCCGGGCGGCAAGCTCGGCGCGATGCTGAAATTCGTCCGCGACTACATGCGCACGGGCGCGGAGATCCCGCTCAAGCCGCTCGGCACCAAGATGTCGGACGCGGTGATGGAGATGTCGGCCAAGGGCCTGGGCTGCGTCTGCATCGTCGACGATGCCGGCGGAATCGCGGGCATCATCACCGACGGCGATCTGCGCCGCCACATGCGGCCTGATCTGCTGACGGCGTCCGTCGACGACATCATGACCACGCAGCCGAAGACCGTGCCGCCCTCGATGCTCGCCACCGAGATGATCGAAGTGCTGAACACGCGGAAGATCACGACGCTGGTCGTGACCGAAGCGGACAAGGTGGTGGGCATCGTGCACCTGCACGATCTGCTGCGGGCGGGCGTGGCGTAGTTTGTCTTCGCCTCTCCCCGCTTGCGGGGAGAGGGAGTCTACTGCGGAAACCGCGCAGCCTTCTCCTCCAGCGGCAGCTTCAGCCCGTTCGCCAGGTACGACACCGTGCGGTAGAAGCCGCACAGCAGCATGATCTCCAGGATCTGGGCCTCGTCGTAATGCGCCGACAGCGCGGCGAATTCCTCGTCGTCCAACGTCGCGCGGTGATGCAGCGCGTCGACGGCGGCGATCAACGCCTGCTCGGCCGGCGACCAGCACGGTGACGTCGCATCGCCCCGCGCGGTCGCGTGCACCTCCTCCTCGCTGAGCCGCGCCGGCCCGGCGAAGATCGCGACATGCACGCCCCATTCATATTCGCATCCGGTCAGCGCGCAGGTGCGGTCGATCACGATCTCGCGCTGGCGCAGGGACAGCGGACCGGGATCGAGCAGACCGCCGGCGCGGAACTTGTCCCAGGCGCGGGCGTGGCCCGCCATCACCCGGAACAGCGCCAATGGCGGGGCGCCGCGCATGATGCGGTCGAATTGCGCCTGGATCTCCGGGGGATAAGGCGGGACGAGCGGCGCGATCCGCGGCGCGGCCTGGGACATCAGCTGTCTCCGTTGCTACAATTATCGTAGCAATACGCTACATTATTTGTAGCACCGCGCAAGAGGGGCCGGGATGACGAAACAGGCAGCACCAGGGAGCCGCAACGTCCGCGGCTCGCGCACCGGCCGGCCGATCATGGCGCTGCTCGACCTGCTCGGCCGACGCTGGAGCCTGCGGATCCTGTGGGAATTGCGCGACCAAGCCCTCACCTCCCGCGCGTTGCGCACCGCCTGCGACGAGGCCTCGCCGACGGTGCTGCAGGCGCGGCTGACGGAGCTGCGCGACGCGGGGTTCGTGGAGCTGGGCGACGGTGGCGGTTACGGGCTGACGGCGCTTGGGCGCGAGCTGTGCGAGACATTCATGCCGTTGCACCGGTTTGCGGACAGATGGAAGAGGTAGCGCAGCCAAGCACGCTGCCTTCCCTTCTCCCCTTGTGGGAGAAGGTGGCATAGGCGGCCTACGGGCGCCGTTCTTAAGGTCGCCGAAGCAAAGCTTCGGCTATGGCGCCGGATGAGGGGTATCTCTCCACAAACTCAGTATCGCGTTCGGCGAGAGAGACCCCTCACCCGTCTCGCCGCTACGCGGCGAGCCACCCTCTCCCACAAGGGGAGAGGGGAAGAAAGAATCACGCCGCCGCCACAGTGAGATTCGCACCGTCCACCTGCACCACCTTCACCCGCGTCCCGGCCGGCGTATCGGGCCCGGCCACGCGCCACACCGTGTCGCCGAGGCGCACGGTGCCGTTGCCGTCGATGATCGGCTTCTCCAGCGTGAACTCGCGGCCGAGCAATGCTTCGCTGCGCTTGTTCAGGAAGGGGCTGGTGCTTGCGTCCAGCTTCGGCCGCGCGAGGCGGCGCCACACCGGCACGGCGGCGGCAGCGAAGATTGCGAACATCACGAGCTGGATCTGCCACGACACGGCGACAGCAAAGGAGATCAGGCCGACCAGCAACGCGGCGAGCCCGAGCCAGAACAGGAATACGCCTGGCGCCAGCACCTCCAGCGCCATCAGGATGAAGCCGAAGATCAGCCAGTTCCAGGTGCCGAGCGATACGAACATGTCGGTCATGACACGACCTCTTTATGCTGGCGTATGCCCTGATCGGAAAACCGGTCCCCACTTTTTCGGGGCATGCGCTTTAAATTGCCGCATGCACTTTTCGAAAGTGCATGCGCTTTGATTACCCTTGCCGTGGCGGCACCGCCGGCGGCGTGGGGCCGGTCGTCGGCACCGAGCCGCCGCGGCGGGCGGCAGCGGCCGCGGACGCCGCGCTTTCGCCGAACGTTGCCTTGGCGATCTCGCCGATGCCGGCGAGCGAGCCCAGCATGCTCATCGCCTCGACCGGAAGCATGATGACCTTCTGGTTCGGCGAGTCGGCCAGTTGCCCGAACGCCTTGATATACTTGTCGGCGATGAAATAGTTCAGCGCGGCGACGTCTCCCTTGGAGATGGCCTCACTGACCATCTGCGTCGCCTTGGCCTCGGCCTCCGCGGAACGTTCGCGAGCCTCGGCGTCGCGGAACGCAGCTTCCTTGCGGCCTTCGGCCTGGAGGATCTGCCCCTGCTTGGCGCCCTCGGCGCGCAGGATCTCGGACTGGCGCTGGCCTTCGGCGGCCAGAATGTCGGCGCGCTTGACGCGCTCGGCCTTCATCTGCCGGCCCATGGCTTCGACGAGGTCGGCGGGCGGCACGATGTCCTTGATCTCGATGCGGTTGACCTTCAGCCCCCAGGGCGAGACCGCGGCGTCGACGACGCGGAGCAGGCGCTCGTTGATCTCGTCGCGATGCGACAGCACCTGGTCGAGATCCATCGCGCCCATCACCGAGCGGATGTTGGTCATGGTCAGGACCGTGATGGCCTGCGTCAGGTTGGAGACCTCGTAGCTCGCCTTGGCGGCATCGAACACCTGGAAGAAGGCGACGCCGTCGACCGTCACGGTGGCGTTGTCCTTGGTGATGACCTCCTGCTCGGGAATGTCGATCACCTGCTCCATCATGTTGATCTTGCGTCCAACGCGATCGAAATAGGGCACGATCAGATTGAGCCCGGGGCTCAGCGTCTGGGTGTATTTGCCGAACCGCTCGATGGTCCAGTCATAGCCCTGCGGCACCGTCTTGACGCCGGCGACGAGCGTGACGATGACGAGCAAAACCAGAACAATCGCGAAAACATCGAAACCGCTCATATATCCTCCAAGGCGGGAAAGCCCTTTCCCGCGCTGTCATTGGTCGGGAACGCGACCTTACCGGTTCAGCGGTCACCATTCACGTCGGCATTGGCGCGATTCTGCACAAGACGCGCCGCGACGGAACGGTCACGATATGTATTTCCGAAAGGCTCTTGAAAGCGCGCAGGCGCAGACCTAGCAGCGAAAGTTAACAAATCCGGACATCTCGTCCGCCACGGACAACTTCATTCGATGACGTCGTTCGCGGTTGCGAGCAGGCCCGGAGGAAGCGTGACGCCAAGCGCCTTGGCGGTCTTGAGGTTGATCGCCAGCTCGAACTTGGTGGGATTCTGGACCGGCAGGTCGGCTGCCTGCGCGCCCTTCAGGATGCGATCGATGTAGTTGGCGGCGCGGCGGAGCTGCTCGGCGCTGTCGGTGCTGTAGGACATCAGCCCGCCCTCGTCGACGAAGGTGCGGCTCCAGAACACCGCCGGCACGCGGGCTTCACCGATTGCAGCCAGGAGCTGGGCGCGATTGGCCATGGTGAAGAAGTCAGGCAGCACCAGCAGGCCGCCGTCCTTCCGCGAAGCCAGCGCGGCGATCGAGCCAGAGTCGTGAACTGGTGCGGCCTCGACCGTCACATGAAGCGTCCGTGCGGCGTCCTCGATCGTGCGCAGCATCAGGGGCGCGAACGGCGCGGTGGAAGGATTGTAGACGACGAAGACGCGGGACACTTTTGGCGAGACCTGCGTCAGCATCTCCAGCCATTTGCCGGCGAGCGGGCCGTCGTAATCGGTGAAGCCGGTGATGTTGCCGCCGGGATGGGCGAGGTTTTTGACAAAGCCCTGGCTGACGGGATCGGTGACGACGGCGAACACGATCGGAATCGCCGTGGTGCGCTGACGCAGCTCCTCGACCGAGGGCGTGCCGACCGCGAGCAGGATGTCCGGCTTGAGCGCCACGAGTTCGTCGGCGAGGCGCGCGATGCGTGCCCGGTCACCGGCGCCGCTGCGCCAATCGATCCTGAGGTTGTCGTGCTCCTTCCAGCCATGGGCGGCGAGCGTCTCGACCAGGATCGTGCTGCGGGCCTGCCCGATCGCGTCATCCGCGGCCGTGACCGAGAGCACGCCGAGCCGCCGCGGCGCGTTCGGCTGTTGCGCCAGCACCGAGGCCGGCAGCGCGGCGATCGTCCCAAGAAGCGCCAAGGTCTCGCGGCGGTTCATGGGACACGCCATCAGATCCAGCCCTGAAGCTCGCGCAGCACCAGGGTGCGGATCACGTCCATGCCGGGATCACTGTCGTTAAGACAGGGGATCGCGGAAAACTGCTCGCCGCCATTATGCTTGAAGATCTCGGCATTCTCCTGCGCGATCTCCTCCAGCGTCTCCAGGCAATCGGCGGCGAAGCCGGGCGTCACCACCGCGATGCGGCGCACGCCTTCCTTGGCCAGCCGCTCCATGGTCTTGTCGGTGTAGGGCTGGAGCCACTCGTCATTGCCGAAGCGCGACTGGAAGGTCAGCAGCAGTTTCGTCTCGTCCATGCCGAGCCGGCGGCGCAGCGCCTCCGTCGTGGCGACGCAGTGGGACTGATAGGGATCGCCCTTGTCGACATAGGATTTCGGCATGCCGTGGAAGGACGCCACGATCAGCTCCGGCGTGAACGGCAGCGTCGCCAGATGCGCCTCGATCGAGATCGCGAGCGCCTCGATATAGGCCTCGTCCTCGTAATAAGGCGGCGTCACCCGCAGCGTCGGCTGGTTACGCAAGCGCGCGAGCACGCGGAACACTTCGTCGCAGACCGTCGCCGAGGTCGAGGCGGAATATTGCGGATAGAGCGGCACGGCGAGTATACGGTCGCACCCCTTAGCGATCAGCGCATCGATGCCCGACTTGATCGAGGGATTGCCGTAGCGCATCGCCCAGTCCACGACGACGTGGTCGCTGTCAGACAGTGCAGCCGCAAGCTTGTCGGCTTGCGAGCGCGTGATGGTCTTCAGCGGCGACTCGTTCCGCTCCTTGTTCCAGATCTTCTGATAGTCCAGCGCCTTGGTGCGGGGACGGCTGCGCAGGATGATGCCGTTGAGCACGAACTGCCAGACCAGCCCCTGGTCCTCGATGACGCGGGCGTCCGAGAGGAACTCCTTGAGATAGACCCGCACGCCGGGCGCATCGGCCGTATCGGGCGTGCCAAGATTGACCAGAAGCACGCCGACGCGCCGCAGGCCGGACCGGACGGCGGGCTTTTGCGCTGCGATGGGGTCAATTGTCGTCATGATCAGTTGCGTCGCGCGTTGCTCCGAACTTGTCAAGATGAGGTCGATTTCGCTAGGGTCGCGCCCAAGCGGGGAGGGGCTGATGACACTCGCGGAATTCTGCGTATTGGGAGCGCTGCTGCTTTATCTGGCGACGATCGTCTCGATCAAATGGACGCGGTTTCGCACCTTCGACAATTCCCGGCCGCGCGACCCCGCTTTCTTCGAGGATGCGCTGGCGCAGCGCGCGCTCGGTGCCCACCAGAACGGCATCGAGACCTTTCCGTTCTTCGCCTTCGCGGTGCTGCTTGCCGAATTCCGGGATTCGCCGCAGCGGCTGATTGACGAGCTCGCCGTGCTGTTCCTGATCGTGCGGATCGCCTACGTGCTGACCTATCTCGGCAACCGCCCGACACTGCGCTCGATCCTCTGGAGCATCGGCTTTGCGATCAATCTCGGGATCTTCTTCATGCCGGCGCTGAAGGGGTTCTTGCCGGTTTGAGGCGGCCTCACTCCGACAGATGACGCTCCCGCGTCGCGATCATCGCCCGCATCGATGCCGGGATCGTGACCGGACGATGGGTTTCCTGATGGGTGTAGACCCACACGATCTCGCCGGTCACCAGCGCATCGGTGCCATCCTTCAGGAAGATGGCGAGCTCGAAGACGAGGCTCGAATTGCCGATCCGCGCGACGCGCGCGCCGACGTCGAGCTCCCAGTCGAAGCGGACAGGTGCCTTGTATTCGATCAGCGATTTGACGACGTGGAAATCGATGCCGCTCGCCTGCGCGTCCGCATATTGGTCAAAGCCCAGCGCGCGGAAATATTCGGTGATGGTGGTGTCGAAATAGGTGAGATAATGCGCGTTGAAGACAACGCCCTGGCCATCGATCTCCGAATAGCGCACCCGAAACGGATGAAAGAACCAGAAATTTTCGCGCGACATTGAATCCCCCCGACCGTTCTTATTGGTTTGACAGACTGAATAGCCGACCGGAGCGAGTTCGCAAAGGCGGGCCGTAGCCCGGATGGAGCGAAGCGTAATCCGGGATTCCATCCACGCGGTCACAGCGGCCCCGGATTACGCTTCGCTCCATCCGGGCTACGAAGGATCCCCGCTCAAAAACACGTCGTTCGCTCAGCGGCGATGTAGCCGAACAGCAGGCCCGCGCCGAACAGCAGCACGAGAGCGGCGGCGCCGAATTCGATGCCGCGCATGAACAGCGCACCGCCGCCGTCGCGCCCGGCGCTGAGGCGGGCGGCGATGTCCTTGGCGGAGACGGCGACGACGGCGATGGCCGCGACCGTAATGGCGGTGCCGAGCCCCATCAGCAAGGTCGCGGCGATGCCGGCCCAGAACAGGCCCTGCGCGAGCGCGAACACCAGTACCAGGATCGCGCCCGAGCAGGGCCGGATGCCGACGGTCAGGATCGCAGCGAACCCGCGCCGCCAGCCGCCGGGACCGGCGAGCTCGCTCGGCGTCGGACCGTGGGAATGGCCGCAATGCTCGTCATGGACGTGGTCGTGCGCATGGTGGTGATGGGCGTGGGCGTGACCATGGTCGTGATGATGGTGATCATGACCGTGATCGTGGTCGTGGTGATCATGGGCATCATGATGATGATGGTGATGGCCGTGATCATGATGGTCATGCGGCACGCCGGCAATGGCCGGCACCGGCTGGACCGCCTGCAGCGCGCGGATAAAGGTGCGGCCCTTGACCCAGACCAGCCGCAGGCCGAACAGCGCGATCAGGCCGTAGCTCGCGATCTCGATTGCGCCTTCCGCCTTGCACATGGTCTTGGCGGTGGCGTTCAGCACCCAGGCCGAGATGCCGACGATCAGGATCGCCACCAGCGACTGCATCAGCGCCGAGGCAAACGACAGCGCGATGCCGCGCCGCACGGTCTCGCGGTTGGCGACGAGATAGGAGGCGATCACCGCCTTGCCGTGGCCGGGGCCAGCGGCGTGGAAAATGCCATAGGCAAAGGAGATGAAGAGCAGCGTCCACACCGCCGAGCCGTCGGACTTGGCGGCGCGGATGGTCGCCGACATCTGGCGATAGAACTCCGACTGCTTTGCCAACAGCCAGCCGATGACGCCGCTGGCCTCCGGCTCGGTCGCCTGCGCCGTGCGCGGTGCGCCGAACGGATTTTGCGCGAGGAGATCGTGAAGCGCGGCGTCCGCCACGCTCACAACAAGGAGCACGGCCGCGCAGGCCAGAAGCCCGCGCACAAGCGGGGAACGAAGACGACCGATCAAGGGCAATCCACCGTGATCTTGTTGGCGAACATCATGCCGAAATTCGAGTTCTCACCATTCAGGAAGGTCTGCTCGTTGAGCTTCTGCGCGGTGGCGGAGCCGTCGCTGGGCCGATCGAGCTTCATCTGGCAGCCGGCGGGCGCGCCGACCAGCTTGACCGGATTGTCCTTGGCCATCTGGAAGTCGATGAAATAGGAACGGTCGAACACTTCGAGCACCAGTTGCTTGGGCTTGACCGGGTTCTTCAGCGGCAGCGTGAAGTGCAGGGTCAGCACGGTATCCTTGTAGTCGAGGAAGTAGTCGACCGGCTCGTTAAAACGCTCCTTCTTGCCGTCGGCTCGCGCGAAGGTGAAGTAGGCGTATTCCTTCAGCGACTCGACATTGGTCTGTGCCAGCGGCCCCAGCTCTTCACGGGTGTAGGCGCCCTTCGTCTTGCTCTCGAGCCCCTGCACCGCATAGGCCGAGAACATGTCGTCAAAGGTCCAGGCGTGGCGGACGCCGGTGATCGAGCCGTCGGCGGCGTAGAGCAGCTCGCTGGTCGCGGTGATCCAGACATGCGGGTGCGCCTGCGCCGCGCCCGCTGCGAGCGTCATCGCAGCGGCGAGCAACAGGCCGAACAGGGCACGCATGCCCATCAGGCCGCCTCGGCGTCGTCGAGCAGGCCGCGGCGGCGCAGCAGCGCGTCGGGCTCCGGCGGACGGCCGCGGAAGGCCTCATAGGCGGCTTCCGGATCGACCGATCCGCCCGAGGAGTAGATGTCATCGTGCAGGCGTTTTGCCACCGCAGGATCGAAGATGTCGCCGGCCTCCTCGAAGGCGCCGAAGGCGTCGGCGTCCATCACCTCCGACCACATGTAGCTGTAGTAACCGGAGGCATAATGGTCGCCGGAGAAGATGTGGCCAAACTGCGTGGGCCGGTGGCGCAGCGAGATCTCTTCGGGCATTCCGATCTTCTCCAGCTCCTTCTTCTCGAAGGCGCGGACATCCTGCGCGGCGGAAGCCGGCTGGGTGTGGAATTCGAGATCGACCAGCGCCGAGGAGACGAACTCGACCGTGGCAAAGCCCTGGTTGAACTTTCGCGCGGCGAGGAAGCGCTGGAGCAGATCGTCCGGCAGCGGCTCGCCGGTCTGGTAGTGGCGGGCGAACTGCTGCAGCACCTCCGGCCGCTCCTGCCAGTGCTCATAGAGCTGGGAGGGCAGCTCGACGAAGTCGGTGAACACCGCGGTACCCGAGAGTGACGGATAGGTCACATTGGAGAGCATGCCGTGCAGGCCGTGGCCGAACTCGTGGAACAGGGTCCGGGCATCGTCGGGCGAGAGCAGCGAGGGCTCGCCGTTCGCGCCCTTGGCGAAGTTGCAGACATTGATGACGAGCGGCGCGATCTCGCCGTCGAGCTTCTGCTGGTCGCGCAGCGAGGTCATCCAGGCGCCGGAGCGCTTCGACGGCCGGGCATAGTAGTCGCCATAGAACAGCGCCTTGTGCTTGCCGTCCGGCCCCTTCACCTCCCAGACCCGGACATCCGGGTGCCAGGCCGGCACGTCCTTGCGCTCCTCGAAGGTGATGCCGAACAGGCGGGTGGCGCAGTCGAAGGCGGCGGCGATCATGTGATCGAGCGTGAGATACGGCTTGATCGCGGCGTCGTCGAAATTGGCGCGCTGGAGGCGGAGTTTTTCGGCATAGAAGCGCCAGTCCCAGGGCGCGAGCTTGAAATTGCCGCCCTCTTCCGTGATCAGCGCCTGCATCTCGTCGCGGTCGGCGAGCGCGCGCGCCCGCGCCGGCTTCCAGACCCGCTCCAGCAGGCCGCGCACCGCATCCGGCGTCTTGGCCATGGAATCCTCGAGCCGGTAGGCGGCGAAGGTCGGATAGCCCAGAAGCTTGGCGCTCTCCTCGCGCAGCTTCAGGATCTCGACGATGGTGCCGTTGTTGTCGTTGGCATTGCCGTTGTCGCCGCGCGCCGTGAAAGCCTTGTAGACCTTCTCGCGCAGGTCACGGCGGTCCGAGCTCTTCAGGAACGGCTCGGTCGAGGAGCGCGACAGCGTGACGATGGCCTTGCCGTCCATGCCGCGCTCTTCCGCCGCAGCCTTGGCGGCGGCGACGAAGCTCTCCGGCAGGCCCTGGCGGTCGGCCTCCCCCAGCTCCATGAACCACTCCTGCTCGTCGCCGAGCAGGTGGTGGCTGAAGCTGGTGCCGAGTTGGGCGAGCTTCTCGTTGATCTCCGCCATCCGCGCCTTGGCCTCTTCGGAGAGGCCGGCGCCGGAACGGTGGAAGCGGGTGTAGGTGCGCTCCAGCAGGCGGAGCTGCTCGGGCGAAAGACCAAGACCGGCGCGGTTCTCGTGCAGATGGGCGATGCGACCAAACAGCACGGCGTTCATCATGATCGGATTCCAGTGCCGCGCCATCCGCAAGGAGACCTCCTTGTCGATCTCCAGGATGGCCGGGTTGGAATGCGCCGAGACGAGGTCGTAGAAGACCGCCGCGACCTTGGTGAGGAGCTTGCCGGAGCGCTCCTGCGCCGTGATGGTGTTGGCGAAGTCGGCGGCCGCCGGATCGTTGGTGATCGCCGCGATCTCCGCGGAGTGATCGGCGAAGGCCTGCTCGAAGGCCGGCAGAAAGTGCTCGGGCTTGAGCTCGTCGAAGGGCGGGGTCGCAAACGGCGTCACCCAGGCCTTCAGCAGCGGGTTGGTCTCGGGGTCCGTGGTTTGGCGGGGGTCTGACATCGCAAGTCCCGGTTTTTGTGGCTCGATTGTTGGGGTCAGCTATAGCACGCGATGGGGCTTTTTTGGGCCATTTGCCCTTGCTCCCGGCCGCCTTTTCGGGGAGATTGCGGCCCTCGAAGCCACGGACCCCAGAGCTCATGAACGCGCCTGTCTCCTCTTCCCGTCAGATCGTCTGGCCGAGCGTCATCACTGTCATCAGCGCGGCCATCCTGATCGGCGCCGAGGTGTTCGGCGCCGCGTTCGCCGGCGGCTGGGCGCTCGCGATCCTGTTCGGGCTCGGCGATCAGGGCACGCACATCCTGCAGGCTGTGCTGTTCGCGCTCGGCGTGCTCGTGATGACCGCCTTCATCCGCGCGGCTCAGCGCGTCGAGCCGTTCACGAAGCGCCGCTGACGCTTCCTTGCGCGCGCAAGACGCGCGCACGGCTGAAAAAACTTAACGCGCGTTCATCTTCCGCGCCGCTCGCGCAACACTGCGCAAGCAGATGTTAGGCAATTCTGTCCTCAGCCTAAAAAAATTCTTGCGAAGCTGACTCAAAACGCTTATGTGCGCTCTTGCCCAATTTCGCACGTGCCTGTGGTCGTGTGTCAGTCGGTAGGTATCCGGACAAGAGGCCGGACAGCCGCCAAGGGGTGAAGAAGCCGAGGGGCTCTTCGGAAGTGCGGAAGTCGCGAGACCGAAAGGTCGGACGAGGAAGCAAACCCGGAGCGTCCAGCATCTCTCTCAAAGAGATGCCATGTCGAAGGTGACTTCACTTTTTGCAACCGTGACTGGCAGCCGGAGGCGAACCGGCGCACCCCGCTCTCAACGGGGGACGCGACTTAAAGCAACGACGGATCGGGCTTTTTTGGTCTCTACCGGCATTCCAACGCCGGCGCGGGCTACTGAAAAGGCTTGTCCTTCATTGCCAGGTGTGCGGGCGGGAAAACTCCCAACCAATCCACGGCAGCACAGTCTGATGTGAGTCTTTGGCTCGTCACGCCTCCATCGCGTGATCTGGCCGGAGTGCTCTTATCCGACGACATTTTTTGAACGGATCCCCGTCGCTGGGCCGTTTGGGAGAGTGCTATGACCGAACGTATTCAGGAATTCCTGCGCAACCGCCGCAGCGAGGGCCGGGACACCGAGCCTTGCCTCGTGGTCGACCTCGAAGTCGTGCGCGACAATTACCAGACCTTCGCCAAGGCGCTGCCCGACAGCCGCGTGTTCTACGCCGTCAAGGCGAACCCGGCGCCGGAAGTGCTGGCGCTGCTCGCGTCCATGGGCTCCTGCTTCGACACCGCGACGGTCGCCGAGATCGAGATGGCGCTGGCCGCGGGTGCGACGCCCGACCGCATCTCCTTCGGCAACACGATCAAGAAGGAGCGCGACATCGCGCGCGCCTTCGCGCTCGGCATCCGGCTTTTCGCCGTGGATTGTGCCGCCGAGGTCGAGAAAGTCGCCCGCGCCGCTCCCGGCGCGAAGGTGTTCTGCCGCATCCTCTATGACTGCGCCGGCGCCGAGTGGCCGCTGTCGCGCAAGTTCGGCTGCGACCCGGAGATGGCCGTCGAGGTGCTCGACGTCGCCAAGCGCCTGGGCCTGGAGCCGTGCGGCATCTCCTTCCATGTCGGCTCGCAGCAGCGCAAGGTGAAGGCGTGGGACCGTGCGCTGGCGATGGCCTCGCAGGTGTTCCGCGACTGCGCCGAGCGCGGCATCAACCTGACCATGGTCAACATGGGCGGCGGCTTCCCGACCAAGTACCTGAAGGACGTGCCGCCGGTCGTGACCTACGGCCGCTCGATCTTCCGCGCGCTGCGCAAGCACTTCGGCAACCAGATTCCGGAGACCATCATCGAGCCGGGCCGCGGCATGGTGGGCAACGCCGGCATCATCGAATCCGAGGTCGTGCTCATCTCGAAGAAGAGCGACGATGACGAGGTGCGCTGGGTCTATCTCGACATCGGCAAGTTCGGCGGTCTCGCCGAGACGATGGACGAGTCGATCCGTTACGCCATCCGCACCCCGCATGACGGCGCGGACATGACGCCGTGCGTGCTCGCGGGCCCGACCTGCGACAGCGCCGACGTGCTGTACGAGAAGACCCCGTATCCGCTTCCCGTCACGCTCGAGATCGGCGACAAGCTGCTGATCGAAGGCACCGGGGCGTATACGTCGACCTACTCGGCGGTGGCGTTCAACGGCATCCCGCCGCTGAAGACCTACCACATCTAAGCAGCCTCACTGTTCCGAGGCCTGACGAACCCGGGAGCCGGTCCGCCGGCTCCCTTCCTGACATTGCCATTCTGACGACGTCTTGAGCCGGCGTGCTTCTCGCACGCGGGTTCAAGCGGGGACTGACGCGCCATGACTGCTTTTCGGAAGCCACAAGTCGCCCTCACTTCGAATGCCGCTCCGTTCGCGATCCGTGCGGAACGTGCTGCCGACGTCGCCGCCCGTGAAGCGCTGCTGGATGCCTGCTTTGGCGAGAACCGCCATGACCGCACCTGCCAGCGCCTGCGCGACGGACGTGCACCTGCCGCAGGCCTTGCCCGGTCGGCTGTGCGCGAGGGGACACTCGTGGGAACCGTGCGGCTGTGGCACGTGAGCGCCGGAGGCAGGCCCGCTTTGGTCCTCGGACCGCTGGCGGTGGACCCTGCCTTCCGCGAGCTCGGGATCGGCGCCGCGCTGATGCATCAAGCGCTGGCCGCCGCCCGGGCGCGCGGGCATGCCGCCGTGATCCTGCTCGGCGATGCCCCCTATTACGCCCGCTTCGGCTTCTCGCCCGAAAAGACCGGCGCATTGATGCTGCCCGGCCCGTTCGAGCGCGATCGTCTGCTGGCGATCGAATTCCAGGCCGGTGCGCTGGATGGCGTTGAGGGGATGATCGTCCCGACCGGCGCGGCCCTGCCCAAACGAAGGGTAGTTCGCGCCCTCCAGGCGCACGCGGCCTAAGGGATTGCCATGATGGCGACGACTTAAGCCGCGTTCCGCGGCGATGCCCGCGCGTGCCCGTTCCTTTGGGGTTGCGCAGGCCTGAGAAACGCCCTTTAACCCGCCAAACACCCCCTTCAGTCGAGGCCCACGACCATGTCCCGTCGCCTGATCTCCACCGGCTCTCCCCTCGAGAAGACCGTCGGCTACAGCCGCGCCGTGATCGACGGCGAGTTCGCCTTTGTCGCCGGAACCACCGGCTATGACTACACGACGATGACGATGCCATCAGATGTCACGAGCCAGTCACGCAACTGCTTCAAGACCATCGAAGCCGCCCTGAAGGAGGGCGGATTCGAGATGGCCGATATCGTCCGTGCGACCTACTACGTCACCGACGCCAGCTACATCGATGCCCACTTCGCCGTCTGCGGCGAGGTTCTCGGCGACATCAGGCCGGCTGCGACACTGCTGGTCGTCAGCGCCCTCGCCAAGCCCGAGATGAAGGTCGAGATCGAAGTCACCGCCAAGCGCCGCAGCGCCTGATCCACCCACCCTTTGTCTGCCAGCACGTTCCGGAGAAACCATCCCATGAGCCACCCCTCGCAGATCTACGCGAAGATCACTGGTCCCATCGTCATGGTCGGCTTCGGCTCCATCGGCAAAGGCACGCTGCCGATGATCGAGCGGCATCTCGACTACGACAGGTCGCGCGTCACCGTGATCGATCCCAAGGACGAGGGCCGCAAGGCGCATTGCGAGAAGCAGAACGTCCGCTTCATCCAGAAGGCCGTGACCCGAGACAATTATCGCGAGTTGCTGACCCCACTGCTCACCGAAGGCGGTGGCCAGGGTTTTTGCGTCAATCTCTCGGTCGATACCGGCTCCACCGACATCATGGAGCTCTGCAATGAGCTCGGCGCGCTCTATATCGACACCGTCAACGAGCCCTGGCTCGGCTTCTATTTCGATTCCTCGAAGGGCCCGGAAGCGCGTTCCAACTACGCGCTTCGCGAAGTGACGCTGGCCGCCAAGGAGGCGCGCCCGGCGGGCTCGACGACGGCCGTCTCCTGCTGTGGCGCCAATCCCGGCATGGTCTCCTTTTTCGTCAAGCAGGCGCTGCTCAACGTCGCTGCCGATCTGAAGCTCAATGCCCCCAAGCCGAAGACCAGGGCCGAGTGGGCCGACTTGATGCGGCAGGCCGGTATCAAGGGCATCCACATCGCCGAACGCGACACCCAGCGCTCCAAGTCGCCGAAAGAGCCCGACGTCTTCGTCAACACCTGGTCGGTGGAAGGTTTCCTGTCGGAAGGCGTGCAGCCGTCCGAACTCGGCTGGGGCACCCATGAAAAATGGATGCCCGAGAATGCGCGCACCCACGAAGCCGGCTGCGGCGCGGCCATCTATCTGATGCAGCCCGGCGCCAACACGCGCGTGCGCACCTGGTGCCCGACCCGCGGCGCGCAGTATGGCTTCCTCGTCACCCACAACGAGTCGATCTCGATCTCCGATTACTTCACGGTGCGCGACGCATCGGGCACGGCGGTCTACCGGCCGACCTGCCACTACGCCTACCATCCGGCCGACGATGCCGTGCTGTCGCTGCACGAAATGTTCGGCCGCGCCGCGAAGATGCAGGAAAAGCACCACATCCTCGATGAGAACGAGATCGTCGACGGCATCGACGAGCTCGGCGTGCTGCTGTTCGGCCATGACAACAATGCCTATTGGTACGGCTCGCAGCTCTCGATCGAAGAGACCCGCCAACTCGCGCCCTACCAGAACGCCACCGGCCTGCAGGTGACCTCCGCCGTGCTCGGCGGCATGGTGTGGGCGCTGGAAAACCCGAACGAAGGCATCGTCGAAGCCGACGAGATGGATTTCGATCGTCTGCTGGAAATCCAGCTGCCGTATCTCGGCCCGGTGAAGGGTTTCTACACCGACTGGACGCCGCTGACGGATCGTCCGGGACTGTTCCCGGAAGACATCGACACGAGCGATCCCTGGCAGTTCCGGAATGTCCTGGTGCGTTGACCTCTCAGCGCTTCCGGTTGATCGCGATGCCCGGCCTTGTGCCGGGCATTTCTTTTCTTTTTGCCGACCTATTTCGCCAAGTAATCGAACGCCACGCTGCCGAGCCCGAGCGTCAGGTCCGCTTTGAAATGCAGCGCCGAGACCACCTCGCGCACCGGCAGGCGGGCGACGTCGCAGAGTGCGTGCGGGAACAGGCCGAGCGCGGCGGGGCCGGTCCAGGCTTCCTTCAGCGTGATGTCCTCGAGATGGAAGCGCACCAGCTCGCAGATCCGAGGGGAACCGTCGACATGCGGGATGATCTTCAGGATGAAGTTCGGCGCCTTCATCGACTGCAGCACCACGTCGAGGTCGACCTTGCGGTGCTTGTAGCCCATCGTCGCGGAGGCGCAGAGCACCGAGCCGTAATGCAGCGAGCCGACCAGCACGTCGCTCTCGACCTCGATCTTCGGCCGCGCCAGCTTCTTCGGAAAGCCCCACAGTTCACGACCGCCCGCGATCGGTCCCTCGTCGTCCAGATACATCGCGTGGGTGTAGGCCCCCTCCTCGCCCTTGAGGCGGACCGGGATCACCTGCCCGGTTTCGGTGTAGTCGCCGAATCCGGTCGAGTCTGGCATGCGGATGAATTCGTATTTCACAACCGGCTCCGCCACCTCAAGCGGCTCGGGCACGATGGCCGCGAGGGCTTCGGGATCGGTCCTGTAGGTGATGACGAAATATTCGCGGTCGAAGAAGCGATATGGCCCCGGCGGGAATGACGGGTTGGTGAGCGGCATCGAATAAGCGGTGCGGCGGACGTCTTCGATCTTCATGGGAGGCCCCATCTGTCGTTGGCGCGACAGATTATGGAACGGGCCGGCTGCCGAGGCGAGATCAAATGCGCGTCACAATACGCCGGCCGCCGGGCTACTTCTCCTTGATCGGCGGCGCGATCTTCTCCGCGGGCGCCGCCGGAAGTGCCGGCTTGGTCGCCGCACCCTGCGTCTGCGGGTCGGGGCGCGCGGGCTCGGGGGCCGGCGTGGTCGGCCGGTCGCCACCGGGCTTGGCCTGCGCGGGCGTCTTGTCCTGATCGTTGGACGGCGTGCCCTGGAGCGGTTGCGTCGCCTGCGCCGTCTGCATCCGGCTCTCGGCCCGGATCTGCGCCAGCGATAGACCTGACACCACGACGCCTGCTGCGAACAGCGAGCAGGCGATCATCAGGTCGCGTTTTAGTCTGCGCTTGTCATTTGGGCCGGGCATGTCGATCACCGCCTTTATCCGCGGGATCAACGAACTTGCTCGACTGCGGTTCCGTGGCGGACGAGGCGGGAACCGTGCCTTCGCGCGCCAAAACGCCGAGCTCAGTCTGAGGTGCTGACTTCCCAGGTGGCGTGGCGCACGCCCGGCAGGTGCTGGAGATCGGTCGCCACCGCGTTCAGCTCGTTCGGATCGACTGCGGTCGCAACCAGCTTTGCGACGACCTCGAGAATATCGTCCCCGATCTCAACCACGTCGATATCGGCCACCGGATATTTCGCGGCCTCCAGCTTTTCAGCGAGCCGGTCGCGCATGTCGGGCAGGGCGTCGGCCGCAACGGCGAGCTTGAAATAGTAGGTCGCCTCCGAGGCCTTCTCGTTCAGCGGAATGCGGTTGATGGCGTTGACCAGCGGGCGCAGCATGGTGTTGCCGGCGATCACGAACACGGTCAGCGCGGCCGCCTGCGCGACCATGTCGGCGCCGGCACAGGAGCCGACCGCGGCCGAGGCCCACAGCGTCGCCGCGGTGTTGAGCCCGCGGACGTCCATGCCCTGCTTCATGATGACGCCGGCGCCGAGGAAGCCGATGCCCGAGACGACATAGGAGATCACGCGGACCGCGCCGTCGGCGCCGGTCAGATGCATGGCGAGATCGACGAAGGCGGCGGCACCGACCGCGACCAGCACGTTGGTGCGCAGGCCCGCGGTGCGCTGGCGATACTGCCGCTCGGCGCCGATCAGCGTGCCCAGCACGAAGGCCGTGAACAGGCTGACCAGCGTGTCCGCGAAGTCAGCAATCTGGAAGGTCGTCAAAAACCGCATGGTCCCCTATACGGTCAGAACGATGACAGATTAAAGCTCCAGCAGACCGCCGTCCCCATTTTCGTCGGCGAAGGCCAGCAGCGTGCCCTTGGCGTTCCAGGCAATCGCTGCGACCGGAGGCGAGCCATTGCGGCGAACGAGAATCTCGGCGCCGTCATCGAGCCGCACCATCAGCACGGTGCCGTCGCTGTAGCCGGCGGCGAGGATGTCGTTCTTCGGATGGCAGGCGACAACCGACACGCGCGCCTGCAGCGGCGCGAGCATCGCGGGCTCCTTGCCCATCGGGCCGTCCTTGCTGGCGAACGGCCACAGGATGATGGTGTCAGCGCCCGAGGTCGCGAGCGCCTTGCCGCCCGCGCTCCAGGACATCGAACGGACGCGGCCGGGATAGCCGGTCATGCGCATGTGCCTGTTGTCGGCAAGCCGCCAGCCGTGCAGCGCCGCCTCGTGCATCGTGGTCACCAGGAACTTGTTGTCCGGGCTGAAGGTGACGCCGAGATGCGAGCCGGCCCATGGCAGGAATTCGGCCGATCCTTCCATGTTCGGAAACCACAGCGTCGCGCCGTTGTAATGCGCGATCGCGAGCCGCAGGCCCTTCGGCGCGAAGGCGAGACCGCCGACGGTCGAGGGCACCTCGAGCGACTTCTCCTCGGTCTTGCCGCTCTTGACGGTGGCCGTCTTGCCGGCCGACCAGGCATAGGCACCGTCGGGATGCAACGCCACCGCGTCGATCCAGCGCCGCTTGGGGTCGGTGGCGAGCAGCGTCACCTCACCCTTGGCGTCGAGCGAAACGACCTTGCCGTCGTCGCCGCCCATGATGAGGCGCTTGCCGTCGGAGGCGGTCGACAGAATGCCGCCGCTATGCGCGGAGACCGTCGTGATCTCGCCCTTGGCGTCGACGAACGCGACATTCTCCTCGCCGCCGACGAAGGCGGCGCGGGGCCCAAGGAAATACACCGAGGTCACGCCCATGCCGAGCGCAACCGGCTTGACGCGATCGGTGACGGAGACGATCGAGGCGGAATCGGGGGCCGGCGTAAACTCTTTCATCACGAGACGATGCAGCTCTCAAAACCCTCGCGAATGGCCTTTTCCGGCAATTCGCGGCCGATGAAGACGAGGCGGCTCTCGCGCGGCTCGCCGTCCTTCCACTTCCGCTGGTGGTTGCCCTCCAGCATCATGTGGACGCCCTGGAAGACATAGCGGTCATCATCGTCATGGAAGGCGAGGATGCCCTTGGAGCGCAGGATCTTGCCGCCCTCGACCTGCACCAGGTTCTGGAGCCAGGGCATGAACACGTTCGGATCGAGCGGCTTGTCGGTCTTGAGCGACAGCGACTGCATGTCCTCGTCGTGATAGTGCTTCAGGCCGTGGCCGTGATCATGGTGGTGGTGGTCGTGGCCGTGATGGTGATGATCATGATCGTGGTCATGATCGTCGGCCTCCAGGAAATCCGGCTCGATGTCGAGGATGCGGTCGAGGTCGAAGGCGCCGCGGTCGAGCACATCCGCCAGGGCGACCGAGCAGCGCTCGGTGCGATGCAGCTTGGCATAGGGGTTGATGGCGCGGATGCGGGCCTCGACCTCGGCAAGCTCCGGCTTGGTGACGAGATCGGTCTTGTTCAGCACGATGACGTCGGCGAACGCGATCTGGTTCTTGGCCTCGGGCGCATCCTTAAGCCGGTCGGACAGCCATTTGGCGTCGGCGACCGTGACGACGGCGTCGAGCCGCGCGTTCTTCTGCACGTCCTCGTCGACGAAGAAGGTCTGGGCGACAGGCGCGGGATCGGCAAGGCCGGTGGTCTCGACGATGATGGCGTCGAACTTGCCCTTGCGCTTCATCAGGCCGTCCATGATGCGCACGAGGTCGCCGCGCACGGTGCAGCAGATGCAGCCGTTGTTCATCTCGAACACTTCCTCATCGGCGCCGATGATGAGGTCGTTGTCGATGCCGATCTCGCCGAATTCGTTGACGATGACGGCGTATTTCTTGCCGTGGTTTTCCGACAGGATGCGGTTCAGCAGTGTGGTCTTGCCGGCGCCGAGATAGCCGGTCAGCACGGTCACGGGAATTTTTTGGGACGCTTCAGACATGACAACTCCGGGTCGGGCTTTTCCGCGCGACGCACGGCGGGGTGGCCCCCTGCCCTAGTGGTCAAGCGCGCTGGTCAGGGCCTTTATATTGTGCCTGACCATATCAATGTAAGTGGGTGCAAGCCCCTTTTCGCCGGTCAAACCGTCCGAAATCAGGGTCCCGCCGACCTTCGCCCCGGTCTCGGCCGCGATCCGCCGGATCAGGCGGTCATCACTGATGTTTTCCAGGAACACGGCCGGGATCTTTTGGGCCTTGATCTGGCCGATGATGGCGGCGATGTCCCGCGCGCTGGGCTCGGTCTCCGTGGAGACCCCCAAGGGGGCCACGAACTGGACACCATATTCGGCGGCGAAATAGCCGAAGGCGTCGTGAGTGGAGATCACCTTGCGCCGCTCCGGCGGGATTTTCGCCACGGCCTCCCGCACCTCGCGGTCGAGCGCTTCGAGCTTGTCCAGATAGGCCTTTGCCCGGGCGCGGAAGAACTCGGCGTCGTCAGGGTCGGCCGCGGCCAGCGCATTGGCGATGTCGCTCACATAGATCCTGGCGTTGGGAACGGACTGCCAGGCATGCGGATCCGCGGCCGAGCCGAGCTTTAGCGGTGCGATGCCGGCACTCACGGTGACCACCTGCGCCTTGCTTCCTGCGGACTGCACCAGACGGGGCAGCCAGCCTTCGAGGCCGAGCCCGTTGACGATGACGAGCTTTGCGTCCGCAATCCGCTTCGCATCGCTTGGCGCGGGCGTGTAGACGTGGACGTCGCTGTCGGGGCCGACCAACGTCGTGACGTCGACCCGATCGCCGCCAACATTCCGGACGAAATCGCCGAGGATCGAGAAGCTCGCGACGACGTTGAGCCGCTCGGCCGCATGCAGCGGCGAGGCGATCAGCAGGAGCACACAAAGCAGGAGGCGCCGCATCGTCACGCCTCCAGATGCCGGCCGGGAAACATCTGCCTGACAACGCCACCGACGCGGCCGAACAGCACCGAGACGATGTAAAGCACCGTCGCCACCAGAATGATCGCAGGGCCCGACGGCACGCGGGTCTGGAACGACAGCACGAGGCCCGCATAGCCCGCGACGGCGGCAGCGACGACGGCGATGCAGATCATGACAGTGAGATCGCGCGACCAGAACCGGGCAATGCCGGCCGGCAGGATCATCAGGCCCACCGCGAGCAGCGTGCCGAGCGCCTGAAAGCCGTTGACGAGGTTGATCACGACGAGCGCGAGGAAGGCGAGATGCGCGGGGCCGCCGGCACGGCTGACGGTGCGCAAGAACAGGGGATCGACGCTCTCGATCACCAGCGGGCGATAGATCACCGCGAGCACCAGCAGCGTCACCGTGGCGTTGAAGGCCACCACCAGCAGCGTCTGGTCGTCCATCGCGAGGATGTTGCCGAACAGCACGTGCAGGAGGTCGATATTGGTGCCCTTGATCGAGACGATGGTGACGCCCAGCGCCAGCGAGGCCAGATAGAAGGTCGCAAGCGAGGCGTCCTCCTTGAGCCCGGTCGAGCGCGCGACCACACCGGCGAGGATTGCGACGGCAAAGCCTGCAACCAGGCCGCCGGCCGTCATCGCGAACAGATTGAGGCCGGAGAGCAGGAAGCCAACGGCCGCGCCGGGCAGGATCGCATGCGCCATGGCATCGCCGACGAGGCTCATGCGCCGCAGCATCAGGAACACGCCGATCGGTGCGCCCGCCAGCGACAGCGCGATCACGGCGGCAAGCGCGCGCCGCATGAACTCGAATTCGGTGAACGGGCCGATCAGCGCGTCATAGATCATCTGCGATCACGCCGCCCGCGAGTGTCCGTCCTCGGCGCAAGCCGTGGCACTATCGTCAAAAGCCTCGCACATCCGCATCGCGACCAGCAGGTTTTCCGGCGTCAGCACCTCCGCCGTCGGTCCCCAGGCCACGGGGCCGCGCGCCAGCACCAGCGTTTCGGTGAAATGGTTGCGCACCATTTCCATGTCGTGCAGCGCGGCGAGCACGGTGCGGCCTTCACCGTGCCAGTGCTTCACCAGCGCGAGCAGATCGGCCGTGGTCTTGCTGTCGATGGCGTTGAAGGGCTCGTCGAGCACGATCAGGCGCGCGTCCTGGAGCAGCACGCGCGCGAACAGGATGCGCTGCATCTGCCCGCCCGAGAGCGTGCCGATGGGGCGGTTCTCGAAGCCGTTGAGGCCGACAGAGGCGATCGCGCGCAGGATCTTCTCGCGCGCAGCCTTGCCGATGCCGCCGAACAGGCCCGCGTCGCGCCACAGCCCGGTGCCGACGAAGTCGAACACCGAGATCGGGAAGCTGCGGTCGATCTCCGCGCTCTGCGGCAGATAGGCGATATCGCGGCTATCGAGCCCGCCGAGATGGATGCTGCCGTCGAGCGGCCGGAGGATGCCGACGATGCCGCGCAACAGCGTCGACTTGCCAGCGCCGTTCGGGCCGATCACGGCGACCAGCGCACCTCGCGCGACCTCGCCGTTGAGATGATGCACAGCCGGGTGACGGTCATAGCCGAGCGTGACATTGTGAAAGTGCAGTGCCGCCGCCATGCTCACCTCATCGCCAGGAAGACCACGCCCCAGAGCACGGCACAGACGGCAAACGCGGCCGCGAGGCGGCCGGCCAAGGTCATGCGCAGGATCGACCAGGGCGCGTCCTGAGCCGGATGGGGCGAGGCCGCATCATGGACATGGGCGTGGGTATGGTCGTGCCCATGCGAATGCCCGTCGCCATGAGAATGGTCATGGGAATCGCCATGAACGTGGTCGTGGTGATGGGCGTGGGACGCGGCGGGAACCATGCCAGCGACGTTATATTATAACATTACCCCTGTCCACGGCCGGCTCAGGGCCTGCCGATCACCATCGCGATGGCAGCCGCCACGAAGGGGAATGGCACCGAGACGGCGCAGCGGAACCAGACGAACCGGGCCGGCATGAACGGGATTTCCCACAGAATCACCCGCTGGAAGGCGAACAGGGCCCAGGCGACGACGTAGGCAACCACCTGCGGCACCCCACCGCCCGACTTCAGCGCCACCGTGCCGATGGAGAAGCCGATCACGGGTCCGCCGGGCGTGGCGGCGCCGGCGACCACGGCGGTCGCAACCCCGAGCCAGCCGCTGTCCGGCCCGAGCCAGCCGGTGATCACCTCCTGCGGGATAATGGCGGCGATGTAGCCAGAGCCGATCACTCCGAGCGCAATGCGCGGCACGATGTTGATGAAGTCCATGGAGCCTTCGCGGAGCGAGGCCTTGAATACCGGTGGGCCGCGGCGAAAGGCGATCAGGCCGACGCCGAACACAGAGCTCCACAACAGGATGTCGATCAGAAGCGCCGCGCTCAAGTCTCGTCGTCCTTCGCGGCCGGCTGCGGATAGATCCGGACATAGACGAAGCGGCCGAGCGCGCCGGCGAGCACCGGCAGCGGCAGCGAAATGACGATCCGCCACAGCGTGAAGTCGGTGCCCATGATCGGGATTTCCCAGGCCACGGCGCGGCCGTAGCCGATCAGGGTCCAGCTCACGACCATGGCGATGGTGGCGCCGAAATCGGCGCCGACAGCGAGCAGCGCGCTCGCCACCGGATAGGCGGTGAAGGGTCCGCCCGGCAGGATCGCGCCGAAGGCGGTGCCGATCAAAAGGCCCATCAGGCCGGATTTCGGCCCGAGCGAGCGCGAGACTTTTTCGTGCGGCAGGATCTCGGAGATGAAGGCCCCGAGCAGGCAGCCCGCCAGCACGCGCGGCAGGATGCCGCCGAACAGCGAGAGGTCGTGCGTGAGAATCTCCAGGACACCGTCTGTGCCATCACGCCGCCAGACCAGGCCCGCGCTCACCGCCACCAGCACCGCGATGATGATGGTCGACCAGCCGATCGGCTTGCGCACGCGCCCCGGCCGCGGCTCGGACTCCGCGTCCTCGGCACGCGCCGGATTGTTCGGGGAAGGCTCTGACAACGGGCTCGGTGGGCTCGAGGGTGATGCCCATCCTGATTAAGGGCGCCGCTCATGCGATGCAAACAGTACGATGACCGGAAGCGATGCGCACCTCGCGCAGGGCCATGCGAAGCAGCAGCTGAATTCCGCACAGCAAAAAGGCGGCCGCACATGCGACCGCCTTTTCGAGTTCGTCATCCTGGAGCGGCGACGCCGCGCCCGGAAAGTGTGATGGCTCAGGCCTTGTCGTACAGGGACTCGACGTATTCCCAGTTCACGAGGTTCTCGACGAACGCCTTCAGATAGTCCGGACGGCGGTTGCGATAGTCGATGTAGTAGGAGTGCTCCCAGACGTCCACGCCGAGGATCGGAGTGGCGCCGTGCACCAGCGGATTCTCGCCGTTCGGGGTCTTGGAGATCTCGAGCTTGCCGTTCTTGACCTGGAGCCAGGCCCAGCCGGAGCCGAACTGGCCGACGCCGGCCGCCTGGAAGTCGGTCTTGAACTTCTCGAAGCCGCCGAGGTCCTCGTTGATTTTCTTCTCGAGCTTGCCCGGCAGCTTGGTGCCGCCGCCATTGGGCTTCATCCAGCTCCAGAAGTGGATGTGGTTGTAGTGCTGGCCGGCATTGTTGAACACGGCCGGGTTCTTGCCGAACGAGCCCTTGACGATCTCCTCAAGGGACTTGCCTTCCCATTCGGTGCCCTTAAGCGCGTTGTTGCCGTTGGTGACGTAGGCCTGATGATGCTTGTCGTGGTGGAATTCCAGCGTCTCCTTCGACATGAACTGGCCGAGGGCGTCATAGGCGTAAGGGAGTGGGGGCAGCGTAAAGGTCATGGGTTGTTGTCCGCGACTGATGGGGAACTGGCTTAACGGGGACTCTTATAGAAGGTTCCACCGCCGTTAAATACCGCCAATTTGCGAAATTGCGTGATGCGGCCGATTGGCCGGATTGCATAAAATCGACGCATCGTGGGGCGGGCTTCGACAGGCCGTAAAATATCATTGCCTTTGAGGCGCTTATGGCAGAACGAACGCACCACGGCGCGGAGATGCGAAAGAGAAGGCAATGAGCATCGAGATCGACATTTTGAACGGCGACGCCTCGTGGCGGATCGCGGAGCCGCTGCTCAGTGCGGTCTGGGGACGCGACGCCGCCGAGAAGCCGTCGTGGAGCCACGTTAAATGGGCCAATGCCGACCTTCGCGTGCTGATCGAGACGCCCGAGGACGGCCTCGTCTGCCACGTCGGCATCTACTTCCGTACCGTCACCTGGAATGGACAGAAGGTTCACATCGGCGGCATCGGCGGGGTCTGCACCCGCGAGGACCGGCGCGGCCGCGGCTACGCGACCATGGCGATCGACGCAGCCATCCACACCATGCGCGCCAACGAGGCGGTCCGTTTCGGGCTGCTGTTCTCCGAATCGAACAATTTTGCGTTCTACGAAGCCCGCAGCTGGCTGCCCTTCAAGGGCGAGGTCTATTGCGAGCAGCCGGAGGGTCGGATCCGCTTCGACTACATGGCGCCGTACGTCTTCAACATCGTCCGCGCGCCGACGCTGGGCACCATCGACCTATGCGGCCTGCCCTGGTGAGCCCTGCGTGAGGGGAGGACTGGCGCCAAGATGCTGCGCCCGATAAGATGTCGATAGTCATCCAATATTCCGCCCGGTGAACATGACGATCGACGCCTCCGCAGACGCCGCGCCGCCACGTGCACCGGTCGCCTCCCCCATTGCGAGCCTGCTGACGGCGCCGATCCTGCCGACGCTGCTGCGGCTCGCGATCCCCAACATGATCGCGATGGTCGGCAGCACGCTGGTTGCGATTGCCGAGACCTCCTATATCGGCCGGCTCGGCACCATTCCGCTGGCGGCGATCGCGCTGGTGTTTCCGTTCGCGATGCTGACGCAGATGATGAGCGCGGGCGCGATGGGCGGCGGCGTTTCGTCCGCGATCAGCCGCGCGCTCGGCGCAGGCGATCGTGACCGCGCCGCGACGCTGGCGCTGCACGCCGCCATCATCGGCCTCTGCGGCGGACTGTTCTTCACGGTGATGATGCTCGCCTTCGGCCGCAGCTTCTTCACGCTGCTCGGCGGACGCGAGCGCGTGCTCGAGGAAGCCAGCAGCTATTCGCAAATGCTGTTCTCCGGCGCGATCGCGATCTGGCTCGTCAACACGCTGGCCTCGGTGATCCGCGGCACCGGCGACATGCGCCTGCCTTCGATGATTCTTATCGGGGCGAGCGCGCTCCAGATCGCGCTCGGCGGCACGCTGGGGCTCGGCCTGTTCGGCGTGAAGCAATTCGGCATGCCCGGTGTCGCCGCCGGCCAGTTGATCGCTTTCACCTGCGCGGCGATCTTCTTTCTCTGGTATCTGCTGTCCGGCCGCAGCCGGCTGCCGCTGAAGGTCCGCGCCTTCCATTTCGAACGCGCGATGTTCCTGGACATCCTCAAGGTCGGCGCGGTCGCCTGCCTGTCGCCGCTCCAGACCGTGCTCACGATTCTGATCTTCACGAAAATCCTCGCGACCTTCGGCACCGAGATGCTGGCCGGCTACGGCATCGGCTCGCGGCTGGAATTCCTGCTGATCCCGATCACCTTCGCCTTCGGCATCGCCTCGGTGCCGATGGTCGGCATGGCGATGGGCGCCGGACATGTGAAACGCGCGCGGCGTGTCGCCTGGACCGCAGCCGCGGCCTCGGGATTGACCGTCGGCCTGATCGGCCTCGTCATCGCGCTTGATCCGGCATTGTGGGTATCGCTTTTCACCGGGGATCCCGGCGTCAGCGCGGCGGCGCACAGCTATTTCCACTGGGCGGGGCCGGCCTTCGTGTTCTTCGGCATGGGCGTGTCGCTGTATTTTTCCTCGCAAGGCGCGGCGCGCGTCGGTGGTCCGGTGCTGGCCTCCACGGCGCGGCTCCTGATCGTCGCGATCGGCGGCGTCGGTCTCATGACGGCGCATGCGCCGGCCTGGACCTTGTTCGCACTGGTCGGCGGCGCCATGGTCGTGTTCGGACTTTCGACCGCAGCCTCTGTCGCCTTCGCCCGCTGGGGCAAATGAGCGCAGGCAAATAAGCGGGCAGATAAACGCGGGAATGTGATTCCATCCAGCGTTGCACTATCCTGCCGGACTGCTATGGAGGCGCCTCAATTTTCGGGGGCTCTCTATGTTCGGCAGATTCGCCATCCTTTCCGTCATCCTGACTGCGCTGTTTGGCGCGACTGCCGCCCACGCGCAGAGCGCCGATGGGACCTGGCTGACCCAGGCCGGCGATGCGCGCGTCAAGATCAGCAAATGCGGCGGCGGCATCTGCGGCCATATCGTCTGGCTGCGCGAGCCCTATGACACCGCGACCGGCCAGCCTGCGACCGACAGCAAGAATCCCAATCCCGCGCTCGCCAAACGCGCGATGATCGGCCTACCGCTGTTCAGCGGCATGGAGCCCTCAGGGCCGAACAAATGGTCGGGCCAGATCTACAATGCCGATGACGGCAGCACCTATGCGAGCAACGTCTCCGTGACGGGTGCGGATTCGCTGCGGGTCGAAGGCTGCGTCGGCGCGCTCTGTGGCGGCGAGACCTGGACGCGCGCGGGACGCTGAGATCGACGAACTCTCGTGCCCCGGACGCAGCGCAGCACATAGTGGTGCGCTGCAGAGCCGGGGCCCATCGCAGTGTGGGTCCCGGCTCTGCGCAGCGTCACTGCGTGCCGCAGCGCGTCCGGGACACGAGAATGCCCTTACCCCGCCATCGCCTTCAACGCCGTTGCCGCCGACGCGTAGCCGCCGCGCGCACCGTCGATGAAATGGACGTGGTCGCTGCGCAGGGCCGATGGCGTGAAACAGGTCATCATCGCGGCGTCCTGCTGGTAGAGGCCGTAGCGCACGACGCCGTCGCGCGCCGCAGCCGCGAGACGGTCGCTCAACGCACGCTCGAGCTGCGGGGTGCAGTCGAGGATCATGCGCAGGCCGTCGTCGTATTTGCGGAAGTCTGAATTCTCGACCACCTGTCGCTTGTAGACGTTTGGCACGAAGCCGCCGACGTTGAGGTCGAAACGCATGATCAGATAGACGAACAGCGTGTAGGCCAGCACACGGGCGCGGCGCGCGACCAGCGGACCGCCGCGTTTGGTGCGGGCTTCGAATTCCAGCCCCTGCGGCGGCCATTTCAGCGGCGGCCCCTGCGGCGGCACCGGGCGGCCGCCATCAGGGCTGCGCTCCACGAGATGGATGATGTCCTCGATCACCTTGCGGAAGGCGTCCGGATCGACACCGCGCGCCGGCATCACCAGCACCGACAGGATCAGGCCGCGCGCGGACGGCATCACCTCGAAGCGGCAGGACAGGCCGGAAAGATCGGGCTGCGTGCCGGCGGGCGCCTCGGCGACCGCGAACTCGCCGCGCTTCATGGCGGCGTCGGCCCAGGCGAGCCCGCCGCCGGAAAACATCGCATAGGACAAATTGGCCGACGGACCGAAGCGTGCGACGCGCACGTCGAGCCCTTGCGCGCGGATCACACTCGCCGGCACCAGCGCGACGCGCATCTTCAGATCGAGATCTTCCCGCACCCAGGTCGCGGTCGCGGCCAGCGCCTCGTGGGTGCGTTCGACATCGGAAGGCGCGACCGCAAAGCTCGCGCCGTCGCCGCCGAACACGAAGGGGAATTCTCGCCCCTCGAGCGCGTTGGTCACCGCCGCGATCACGGCGGCACCGGCCATGTTGACCGCCTTGTAGCGCTGCGCCGCAATCGCCTTGGTGGAATCGACGATGTCGGCAACGCCGATGTTCCAGTCGTCAGGTAATGGCGAATAGAGCGCGGGGTCCATCAGGCTGGTGAAGCCGCGGAAGACGGGAATGCCGCCGTAGAAGGATTCGCCTGATGTCATCGGGTGATGCCGGATGGTTGGGAAGCGCGTCCGAGGAAAGATACGAGGCAGGATCGATCCGGGTTCGCCGGCAGGCGCCCTCTTTCGATTCCCGATCATTGGCCGAAATGCACCCGGACAACAAGATCGCGCTGCCGCGAATGGCGCGATCCGTCATTGATCGGCGTCAAACAGCCGGCCGGAAGAGCGGCTATGGTAAGAGCATCTCCAGAGATGATGGGATGATCGAGGTGCCCGACTTCGGCAACAAGGACTCGACCGCTCCGGTGCACCGGCGCACGGGGCTCGATCCGGTCAGCGCGGTGAAGATGCCGGAGGGACTGACCGCGGCTGTCGACGCCTGGGCTGAAGCTCATCACCTGTCGCGTTCAGCCGCGATCTGCAGGCTGGTCGAACTGGGCCTGAAGATCGCGCCCCCGGCACTCACGTCGGCCCAGCCGGTCGCATCCGACGCCACCAGGATCGAGGCGCTGGCGGTGCACGAGATCGAGCGGCTGCTCGACCCCGCATTGCCAACAGACGAACGCGAACGCCGCATCCGCCGCCTGACCGAAGGGCCGCCGGAATTTTCACACGAGCGGATTGACCTGCCGAAGCAATCGACGTGAACGCCTAATGCAGCTTTTCGTCCTCGCGCTTGCGCAGGGCGTCGAGAGAGACGTCGTGGCAACCGACCAGGCGCACGAATTGCTGCGGATACATTTCATGACCGTGCCCGCCGGAATGCTGCTGCGTCATCGGGGGGCAATGGACATCGTCCGGCTTCGCGCGAGGCTCCTCGATCCGGGCGTGATTTGAAGCGGTCATGTTTGACGTGGCCATCGACTGCTCCCTCTCGATTAGGGCAGATCGATCGACGTAAGCCAATCGATTGCGGGGCATCTTACGACCAAATCCGGCTTGATGTCATCGCGACGGATCAACTCAATCGTGGCGGCGGAGTTCCGCTTACGCCGTGTTCCCGGCATCGATCGTGAACACGGTGCCGGTGACGTTGCGGCCGCCCTCACCGAGCAGATATTCCACCATGCGCGCGACATCGTCGGTCTCCGGAAGGCGACGCAGCGCGCTGCGGCCGGCGATGCGCTTGCGTCCTTCGTCGGAGAGATTGTGGGTCAGCTCGGTGTCGATGAAACCAGGCGCGATCGCGTTCACGGTGATGCCGAGCTTGCCGACCTCGCGCGCGAGCGAGCGGGTGAAGCCGGTGGCGGCGGCCTTGGTCGCGCCGTAGACGGAGAGGCCGTTGTAGCCCGTGGTCGCGATGATCGAGGAGATGTTGATGATGCGCCCGGCACCATCGGCCATCATCTGGCGCGCGACATATTTGGTGAGAATGATCGGCGACAGCACGTTGAGCTGCACCAGCGCCTCGATCTCGGAATTGTGCATGGTTGCGAGCAGGCCTTCGGTGCCGAGGCCAGCATTGTTGACGAGGCCGTAGATCGGGCCGAACTCGTCACGGATAAGTTTTGCGAACGCCGGGATCGCGTCGATCACGGCGAGGTCGCAGGCACGGAAATGCAGGCGCCCTTCGGAGAGGCCGATCGCCGCCCTGAGCTCGTCGCTCTCGCGCCGTGCCGCCGCAATCACGTTATAGCCGGCATCAGCCAGCCGCCTGCCGATCGCAAGGCCGATGCCGCGGCTGCCGCCGGTGACGAGGACATTATGCATCGGTGCGCGCCAGTTTTCCGGCCGGGGTGACGTCGAGCGCATCGACGAAGCGGATCACCGCCGGCACCTTGTGAGAGGCGAGCTGCGCGCGGCACTGATCCAGGATCTGGTCGCGGATCTCCTTCACCCGCGCCTGATCGGTGCCGTCGGCGAGGATCACGTCGGCGACGACGATGCCGCCGGTGATCGGGCTGCGGCGCGATTTTGCCCGCGACATCCGCACGTCGGCATGGCGGTTGATGACCGCCTCGATCTCCTCGGGATGAACCTTCAGCCCGCCGATATTGATGATGCCGCCGCGGCGGCCGACGAAATAATAGCGGTCACCGCGCAACTCGACGATGTCGCCGCTGTCGACGAATCCGTCGTCGTCGGTCAGCGCGGCCGCATTGCGGCCGATGTAAGCATGCGCCGTGCGCGTCGAGCGGATGCGCAGCGAGCCATCCACGACCTTCATCTCGACGCCGTTGCGGTTGCCGAGATAATCGGCCGGAAAGCCCTCCAGCCCGTCATTGACGGCAAAGCCGACGCCCGCCTCGGTCGAGGCATAGGCGTGACCGACGGAGGAATTGGGGAACGCGGCCTTCAGGCCGTCGAGCACCGCCTGGTCGGCGATCTCGCCGGACAGACGGACGTATCCCGGCGCGAACTGTGCAGCCGAGCCGCTCATCAAGAGCTTGCGCCAGTGCGACGGCGTGCCGGAGATATGCGACACGTTGCGCGCATTCAGCCGCGCGACGTGATCGCCGAGCGCTTCATGCGGATCGGACAGCACCATCGAGGCGCCGGAGAGAACCGCGCGCAGGAAAATCTGCAGGCCGCCATAGCGGCGAATGTCGTAGAATGTCGCCCAGACCGGCGCGGGTCCGCGCGCAGGGCCTTCGGCGACGATGGCGCCCGTCAATGCTTCCAGCGTATGGCCGGCGATTTTTGGTACGCCCGACGTGCCGGACGTCAGCATCAGCCACTCGGTGGCGCGTTCGGTCCTGGCCGGCGTGGCGGCCTGAAGCGGCAATTGCGCGGTGACAACGAGCGCGATTGTCTTTGCGGCCCATTGCGCAGGCTCGTCGGTGACGACAGCATCGATCTCGGCGTCCGCGATCAGCGCATCAAGATGCGCCGGATTAAGATCGGGCGGGCACAACAGCATGCGCCGTGCGACACCATCGAGCTCGATCATGGCGAGCCCCGATTTGAGCTGGTCCGACAGCTTGAGCAGGACAGAGCGGCCCGCCAGCTCACGCAGACGGCCGCCCAGAACCGTATGCCCGAGGACGTCCGTCAGCGATACCACATGGTGGGCATCGGAGATCGTGCGGCCCTTGAGCTCCGGGCTCAGATAGTCGCGGAGCGCGAAGGTCTCACGCGGGGACATTTTCGTAGGCCCGCACGAAATCGCCCACGGTGGCGGGGAACGCTACGTCCTCGGAAATGGTGAAGGGATCGACGCCGGTCTCGTCCTCGAGGCGCGCCACCAGAATTGCGAAGGCGAGGGAATCGAAACCCGTCTCGTGCAGGGACAGATCGTCCGAGAGTGCGGGAAGCGTGACGTGCTGCTCTTTGGCGATCTGCTGGATCGCTTCGATGACCTTAGACCTTACCGACATGGCTGGCTCACTCTTGTTATTGATGGTTCGTGTTGCAGCGGCTCTTGATGACCGCCTCCCCAAGGCCCGTGTTGTTTACCCGACAGAAGTAAATGGCTTCTTGGACAATTCAGATAAAATTGGACCTAACAGGCGGATTTTGCTGCGTGTTGCAGTGAGGTGAGCACGCCGCTCGCATTCCCTCCCCCCGTGCGGGGGAGGGAACGCAGCGACCGCGTTGGCTCATAAGTTACAGCCTGATCGCGCCGTCGATGACCTTCGAGTGCATCTCTGAATCAAGTGCAGCATAGGCGCCGGATTTCGGGTCGAGCATGAACAGCGGATCGCTTATCAGCTCCGGATCAAAGCCCTCCCGGGCCAGCTCGCCTTTCTTCTGCTTGAACGTCTCGGTCGCATCGAGCTCGCGGGAGATACGGATGAAGACGGGGCGCGCGTAAGCTGGCAAGCGCTGCGCGAGATGGGCGGGTAGCCCCTCGATGTCAAACCCCTCGTTGACGACGATGGCGCTCATGCCGGCGCGGCCGTCGGTGCCGGGGATGCTGATGCCATAGGTGGTGGCATCGATCACGCCGGTGAAATCGCGCACGACGTCGTTGACCTCCGATGTCGCGACGTTCTCACCCTTCCAACGAAAGGTGTCGCCGATGCGGTCGACGAAATGGAAGAAACCCTTGTCGTCGAGCCGCATCAGATCGCCAGTGCGGAACCAGGCATCGCCCTTGGCGAAGACGTCGCGCAGGATTTTCTTCTCGGTTTCGCCGGCGTCGGTATAGCCCTCGAAGCGGCCGCCGCCTTCATCCGCGGTGCCGATGCGGCCGATGGCTTCGCCGGCCTCGCCCCGGGCGCAGGCAACGCAAAAGCCTTCTTCATTGCGCAGCGGCGCGCCGCTATCAGGATCGAGCTTGACGAGACCCGCCGGAAAACGATGCGCGAGCAATGGCGGAACGCGGCCGATCGCACCCGGCTGGCCCTCGACGTTGAACAGCGAGAAATTGCCTTCCGTCGCCGCATAGAATTCGAGGATGTGCGGAATGGCGAAGCGGTTCTGGAAATCCTCCCAGATGTCGCCGCGCAGGCCGTTGCCGCAGACGAGCCGCAGGCGGTGACGGTTCTCGTATTCGGACGGCGCCGCCTTCAGAAGGTAGCGGCAGAGCTCGCCGATGTACTGGAACAGCGTGCAATCGTGCCGCACGATATCGGGCCAGAAGTTCGAGGCCGAGAATTTTTCCGCGATCACCACCGAACCGCCGGCGGCGAGCATGCTGCACGGGGCGACAATGCCGCCGACCGAGTGGAACAGCGGCAGGCAATCATAAAGCCGGTCCTGCGGCGTGGCGCCGGTGAGGCCGGCGAACCAGAAGCCCCAGTTGAGGATGCGGCGGTGGCTGATGCTCGCCGCCTTCGGCAGGCCGGTGGTCCCGGAGGTGTAGATCAGCAGGGCACGGTCGTTGATCGTCACGTCGCCATGCTCGTCCGGCGAGAGCGGCCCGTCCTCGAGTGCGGCAAGTGCGACGTCGATCGCGCGCTCGCTGCGGGCATCGCCATGGGTCCAGACTTTTGCTGCTGTCTTCAGGTGCGGCGACGCGCCGTCCAAGGCTTCCATGAGCTCGTGCGCGACGATGATGTGCGACGGCCGGGCTACATCAACGCAATGCGCGAGCGACTGGCCGACTAGCCTGGTGTTGATCAGCGCGACCACGCCGCCGACCCGGCTGATGCCGAGCCACGCGGCAACATAGTCGATGCCGTTCGGCATGATCAGCGCGACGGTATCCCCCTTGGCCACGCCGGCCGAGCGCGCCCAGCGCGCATAGCGGTTGATGCGCTTCGAGAGGCCTGCGTAGTCGATCGCTGCCTCATCTGCGACCAGCGCGGTGCGATCGGGCTGACGCTGCGCCCAATCGTCGACGACGTCGGCGAACAGCCGGCCCGGCAGCGTCTCGATGCGCGCGGTGAGCTCGATCGCCTTCAGCCAGATCTTTGAAGCCGAAGGTGCGCGCGCGACTTTCGGTTGTTCGATGACGCCGGTGGTCATGCCGTCCATTCTTTCGGAACGTATCTGCTGTTTCCCCAAGCTTAGCTCGCACGCCCTGCCCAGGTGTTAAGAGACAAGGTAAAGCGTAAGCGGAGCTTTTCTCCCATTTGATTGACTGGTTTCGCTTCGGCTTTCGCTCTGCGATCCTTGGCTTGTCAGAGAGCCGAGAGGAGACTGAAGGCGATGGAACAATCGGGGGAGGAAGCCGAAGCTGATGGCTTTGTGGGGAAGCTTACGCGCCGGACGCGTTCTGGAGGCCGGTTATGGTCTGCGGAGATCAAGGGGCGCGCTGTTTTCGAGAGCATGAAGCCCGACGCCCGGGTATGTGATGTCGCACGGCGTTATGGTGTGAAGGCCCAGCAGTTGACGACGTGGCGCAGATTGGCGCGTGCTGGCCGGCTCGCATTGGTCACGGACGACGCGGCGGATTTCGTGTCGATCGAGCTGAGCGATCCAGTGGCGTCAGGCAAGAGCGAGGGGCCCGTCGAGATTACGATTGGCAAGGTTTCGGTCCGCCTGGATGCGGACGTGTCGGCGGTGCGGATCGCGGAGATCGTGACTGCGATCGA